>JAUZPI010000102.1 GCA_030706015.1 Bacillota bacterium | reverse complement strand
TTTCCGTTTACAGCTTCGGATACAGAAAATCCTTCATTTTTCAATACTGTACAAATAAGCTCTCTGATATAACCATCATCATCTATAACTAAAATTTTATTCAAATCTATCACTCTCCTCCTTATAAGTATACGTTATGAATTTAAATACAATATAAACTAATTTTAGTTTTTTCACTTTTTGTTTATTATAAAACAAAAGACCCACGATAATCTAAATTTTAGATTATCGTGGGTTTTATGGTGGAAGCGAACCTCTACCTTGAATTATTTACAATATGGCAGTACATCCACAGTATAAGCTCTCAAAACCTCAGCTACACTCCAAGCTTGAGTAAAGCAGCCTCTGCTGGTGGCAGTGAATTCGCCATCGAAGATTTCTGCTATACCATTTATGCAGCCATCCTGCATGTGGTCTTCAAAAACTTCACACATTTCTTTTGCTCTAGCTATTGCTTCTTTTGAATAATCATTTACCTTACAAAAGGCGGATATAAAGCCTCCTATAGGATAGCCCCAGGTGGTTCCCATATGGTAAGCACAATCTCTATTTATAAGCTTACCTATATATTGTTTCTTAAAACCTGGGTCCTTAAAGGATAAGGATCTCAATCCGTAGGTAGAATATAATTCTTTATATACTTTATCAACTACCTTTTTCTCCTTATCTCTATCCAGCATAGTAAATGGCAGGGATACAGCCCATATTTGATTTGGTCTTACTTTTCCGTCATTTTCATCTACCACATCAAACAGGCATTGTTGTTCTTCATTCCAGAACTTCTTGTTAAAAGACTCCTTCACCTTTCTGGCTAATTCCTCATAGAAGCTGTAGTCTTTGTTAAAGTGCTGAGATAATTCTTTCATAATACAAAGGGCATTATACCACAATGCATTTATCTCTACAGGCTTACCGTGTCTTGGGGTTACTACTAAATCTCCTACTCGTACATCCATCCAGGTTACTTGATCATATCCGCCACCTGCGTGCACTAAGCCATCTTCATCCATACCTATGGAAAAGTCAGTGCTTGTGGAGTAAGCTTTTATTATTTCTACCATCTTGTCATAGAGTTTTTCTTTGACAAAGGCATAATCTTCTTCTCCACCAGTGTATTTTAGGTACTGATATACTGCATGAATATACCACATAGAAGCATCTACAGTATTATACTGTGGTTCTGAACCCTTATCAGGAAATACATTTGGTACAAGGCCATTCTTTATATATCTTACAAAGGACTCTAATATCTCTCTTGCGTCCTCAAATCTTTTAGTACATAGTGTTAATCCTTCAAAGGCTATCATTGTGTCCCTGCCCCAGTCAGTAAACCAAGGGAAGCCTGCTAGTACCGTTTTTAGACCAGTACTATTTCTATCTACTATAAAATGGTCTGCTGCTTTTACTAAATTTAATGAAAATGCATCCTTAAAACCTGACTGTTCCATAAGCTTATCAGCTCTATTTTTATATTCTTCAACTATTGTAAATCCATCTTTATCATTTAGCTCTTCTACTGTACATTTAATATAAAATTTCTTTATTTCAAAAGGTTTAAGCTCAATAACTATATCATAAGGCGTGTAGTGATTATCTAAGCTCAAGCCTCCATTTCTGTTATCAAAGGCATAATAGTGATCTTCTTCTATTATGTAATTAGGCGTTGCCATGCTCGTTGGGCGAATCGCTCTATCTATAAATTCACCCTCTGAGGCTAATAGACTTATAGTTATATCCCTATTAGCATGGGGAACCAATTTTAATATATTATTGTTAAGCTGCAAGTCAAATTTGAGTTCATTTCTCTCAGTAGTTGCTCCTGCTGGTCTGTAGTTTAATAATGGAACTACATTTAATTTTACAGGTGAACTGCCGTTTTTAATTTCATAGCACACTGCAACAGTGTTGTGACCGTATTCCACTGCTATGGTTTTCTTAATATTGATATCTTCGATTTGATAAATATAGTGCGGCACAGAGTCAAAAATAAATCTTTGCAGATATTCCTGACCATTCTTAGCATAATTCACGTATTGTTGTGAAGTTAAATCATATTCTCTTCCGTTAACAATTACTTGTTCCTGTGTTCTTGTAAACACAGAGTATCGCTCTACTGGTGGATTCATTGCTGCAATTAGATATCCATGATAGGATCTAAATCCACCACCTATAATAGTTTGACCAGAATATCCGCCAATACCATTCCCTAGAAGCCACTCTCTCTCATTTCCCTCTTCAATGGTCTTCCAGCACCCTCTACCTAGTTTATATGTAAGTTCCATATTCATTCCTCCATCACATATTAATACTATATCCCTCGGACCCTTGAAAATTATTATAAAATCACATAGAGTTCTATGTATAATAAGTATTTCATCATAATGCTAACTAATCAATTATTGACCTATAACCATATTAGAAATGTCAAGTCCAAACTGTTTTTCGTCCTTTGGCACCCAATAATTATCTTCTATTATGAATTTGAAGGTTTTCTCTTTAGTTGTATCTGAAGGATTAGCATTTTTAAATTCTCTTATAATATCGTTTATAAAAATTTCTGATGCTTTATTCTTTAATTGCTGCTCATCTTTAGCTACTGTAGCTTCTGATTTTATCTCTTTAACTGCATTCTCACTAGCTTTCTCACAGAGAGCCTTCATATCAATATATGTAGTTTTTATCTTAATATCCGCAGAGTTTTCATCATGTGAAACAATTACTAAACTTGAAGATACTTGCTTTAAAGACTCCATAGCAGCTTTATACACATCTTCCACTTGTGAATCATTTACCGGTAGACCTGCTGCTTTAAAAGCAGACTTTATTTCATTTGAAAAAGTCTCTTTATCTGCCTTTATAGCTTCTTCTGCTTTGCTGTCAATCCCTTTAATCTTTGGCAAATCACTCTTGTCGCCTTTAACAATAAAATTGTAATATCCCAATGCCGCCAAATCAGGCTCCATCTTTGGCTTTGACTTACATCCCGCAAATATTACAGTGATAAGAACCAAGCTCATTAATAATACTAGACCTTTTTTAATATTTCTCATAGTACTCCCCCAATATATGTATTTCATAACAATTATAGTTCAATAACCGTCCTGTGTAAATATTTTACAAGTACATACTAAGCATTATTTATCGCTGTATTTAATATGAGAAATTATTGAAACACAGGTTGGATTTTATTCCAACCCATGTTTGTTTAGTATAAAACGGTCTAGCACTTCTCTCTATGATTCCTATTTTACTATCAATGTACCTTCTTCAGCAGGAATTATAAACTCTGCTACCTTATCCTTTACTTCAAAAGCTATATCCTTGCCATTGAATTTAACATTCTTAACATCAGATGTATTTAATACTATTTTAAAAGTTTTGTATGGCTTTTCATAGGCTCTATGTGGAGTTTTTATGTCTATAGTAATTCCATTGTCCGCACTAACTGTAAAGTCATATAGATTATATACCCCTGCTTTATAGTTAAAGCTTTCACCATCATCTAAATAGTGTGTATATTGTCCTTCTCCTGGGTATACATCAAGAGTTAGTTCATCTATTTCCTTTTCACCTACATAGTTTTGTGCTGGGTAGTTAGGAATTATGCTTCCTGCTTTAATGTATATTGGACATAAATCTAAAGGAGCTTCTTTTAATATTATTTTTCCGCCCTCTACTTCTTCTTTTGTCCAATAATCTACCCATTTACCCTTTGGAAGATATACCATTCTAGCTCTCTTGCCCTGCTCTACCACTGGAGCTACAAGTATATTTTCACCTACAAGGAATTGGTCGTTTATTTCATGTACATTTTCATCCTCACTGTAGTGAAGTACTAGCGGTCTCATAACTGGCAATCCGGTAGCTTCACCTTGCCATAATAAATCGTATAGGTATGGCAATAATTTATATCTTAGCTTAATGTATTTTCTGTTTATATTTAATGTTTCTTCATCAAATGCCCATGGTTCTTGATCTCTTGTCTTCATAGCAGCATGATTTCTAAATAGTGGTGAGAAACATCCTATTTGTACCCATCTTGATAATAATTCAGGAGTACAGTCAAAGCTGAAGCCTCCTACATCTACCCCTGCAAAGGACATACCACTAAGTCCTAAATTACATAACATAGGTATAGACATTCTTAAATGCTCCCAGAAACTGTGGTTATCTCCTGTCCATACAGTAGAGTATTTTTGTGAACCTGCATAACAAGCTCTTGTTATTACAAAAGGACGTTTATTAGTATGCTTCTTTAATCCTTCATAGGTTGCCTTTGACATAAGGTGTCCATACACATTGTGTATTTCTGTGTGATCTCCTCCTCTGCCTTCATTTCCAAACTGAACATCGTCTGGCAGCGGTCCATTGAAGCTTGCTGGTTCATTCATGTCATTCCAAATTCCGCTTACACCCTTGTCCACCATTATCTTTTGATTTTCTGCCCACCATGCTCTAACTTTTTCTTCAGAGTAATCTGGGAATACAGAATCTCCTGGCCAAACTCTATTTACATAAGTAACTCCATCTTTATCTGTAGCAAAATATCCATTCTTTAGTCCTTCTTCGTATATATCATAGCCAGCTTCCTTCTTTACACCTGGATCTATAATAGTTACTATTTTAAAACCATCTTCTTTTAAGTCGTTTAAAAGCTTTTCTGGTTCAGGAAAGCCTTCCTCGCTCCAAGTAAATACCTTATAATCCTGCATATAATCAATATCTAAATGAAGAACATCGCAAGGCAAATCATTTTTTCTGAAGTTTTCAGCTATTTCTCTAACTCTGTTTTCTGGATTATAGGACCATCTGCATTGTTGGTATCCTAAAGTCCATTTTTGAGGTAATGGTGTTTTTCCAGTTAGATAAGTATATCCACCAACAACCTCTCTCATATTAGCACCAGTTATGAAATAATAGTCTAGGTTTCCATTATCAGCACCAAAATAGTAATACTTGCTGTTTTCTTTTCCCATATCAAAATATGACTTAAAATTATTATCAAAGAAAATACCAAAAGCATTATTATTTCTTAGGGTTATAAAGAACGGTATGGATTTATAAAGGGATTTATGGTATTCCACATGAGGTGATGGATCATCAGTATTCCACATCTCATAACCACAGCCTTTTTTATTTAGATGACCTGTCTTGTCACCAAGTCCATAGAACTTCTCATCTCCAAACATCTTCTTTATAACTTCTATTTCATGCTTATCAGCATTTCCTTCTACCTTGTGTCCTTCTTCTTCTGCAAGAGAGCCATTACCTCTTCTTACAAATGGATCTCTTTCTCCTCTGTAATCTTCACATAAAAGCTCCCCATTGCTATTGTAAAAGTCTACTTTAAAATCGTCATAAACTTTTACTATAAGGTCATTTGTAGTAATCTCTATATGTGCATCTTTATTTTCTACTGAAAAATTGCACTTCACTATCTGAAGATCTTCAATTGCTCTTGAAAAATGATCTTCATATTTAAAGGAAGAAAAAACATTTACTATACCAGGGGTTATAATTTCTATTTTTCCAATCTTATGTTCAAATTTAATGATTATTTTATTTTCTTGTTCAGCATATGACATAATCTTTCCAAACATAAATTTATCCTCCTCAAATTTATCTTAACTAAAATTATTGAGTTAACTCTGTTTTTATCTTACAATAACATTATATCTACAAATAAACTCGTTAACTTGCTTTATTTTATCTAAAAATAACATTATTTTGACCAAAAATACTAGGAGTTGATATTAAAATGCAGAATAATAGTTTAAAAGAAAAAACAGTTCATGGTAATGCCATGTTTCCTCTTAAGGTCTATTCTCATTTTGACCCTACAAGTAAATATTCGGTATATTATCACTGGCATGAAGAGCTGGAAATAATTTATGTTGAAGAAGGCGAGTTGATATTTAACATTGATATGACTCCTATAAAGGTTACTTCTGGCCAATGTTTTTTTATAAATAGCGAGCTGCTGCATTCAGCACACGCCATAGATAATGTAGCATCAATACATCATGCTATAGTTTTTGACCTTAACATATTAAGTAGCTCTATTTATGATTATTGTCAGGTTAAATATATTGACCCAATATTAAAAAAATCTCTACGTTTCCCCTTATTTCTTGATACAAAATCCGTGGGAGGCCAAAAAAACATAGATGAAATTAGGGAAATAATTAATGTTTATAACAAGAAAAATCCCGGTTGGGAGCTACGCGTAAAGGCTTCTTTATTAAAAATCATATCCCATTTGGCTGAGGAAGATAATTTTATTAAAGATGATACTGCCATTTTAACTCCAAAGGATTATAAGGTAGATCTAATAAAAAAAGTGCTTAATTTTATCCATGATAATTACAATCAGAAGATATATATTGAAGACCTTGCTTCCGAGGTAAATATGAATACAGAATACTTTTGTAGATTTTTCAAATCAATAACAGGAAGGACGCCTGTTGCATATATCAATCATTATAGAATAGAACAAGCTGCTAAAATGCTTAATACAGGTGATGAGAAAGTAATGGAGGTATGCTTCAACGTTGGTTTCACCAACTTTAGTTATTTTATAAAAAAGTTTAAGGAGTACAAAAACTGCACTCCTTCTCAATATAGGTTAATGAATGAAGGCTCGACCTGAGGTCGAGAGGATTTATTTGTTTATGATATCTCCTAATATAAAGATAACGATCAGACATTATTTTCCCCATATGGGTTAATGAATGGAAGCTCGATCTGAGATCGAGAGAGAATATCAGGCTGTGATATCTCCTAATACAAAGCTAACTATCAGAACATTGCTTTTCCCATATAAGTTAATGAATGGAAGCTCGATCTGAGATCGAGAGAGAATATTTGTTTACTTAGCTATTATCTCCACTCCATCTTCTGTTATAAGTACAGTGTTCTCCCATTGTGCTGAAAGTGATTCATCTAAAGTGCGGGCAGTCCATCCATTGTCCTCATCCACATATAATCCATAACTGCCTGCATTTATCATTGGCTCAATAGTAAATATCATACCTGGGGCTAGGATCATACCCTCTCCAGGTTTTCCATAATGATGAACAAAAGGATCCTCATGAAACTCAAGTCCCACTCCATGGCCGCCAAAATCCCTAACAACTGAAAATCCATTACTCTCAGCATGCTTCTGTATAGCGGCGCCTATATCTCCTAAGAAGCCCCATGGTTTTATAGCTTCTATACCTTTGATTAGGCATTCCTTGGTTACATCCACAAGTTTTTTAGCTTCTTGGGCAGCCTCTCCAATAATAAACATTCTTGATGCATCTGAATAATATCCATTTAATATGGTAGATACATCTACATTTATAATATCTCCACTTTTAAGAATAATATCTTTACTAGGTATACCGTGACATACTTCATCATTAATTGATGTGCAAACACTCTTTGGAAAACCTTCATAGTTAAGCGGAGCCGGTACAGCCCCCTGAGCTACAGTATGATTATATACCAGCTGATTGATTTCCTCAGTACTCATGCCTTCTCTAATATTAGCAGTGACCAAATCCAAAACACTATCATTGATTCTAGCGCTTTTCCTTATACCTTCAATTTGTTCTTGGTTTTTAATAATGTCTCTGGACGGAACCTCATATCCTTGTCTTGCAAAGTCATTTAATTTCTCATCAAACTCCAGATGGCATTTCTTATATTTTAATCCACTACCACACCAACATTTGGCGTTTCTATTAAAATCCATAAATAAATCTCCTTAACTATATCCTTTAATATATATTTATTCTAGATGTGCCTAAAAGCCTTAATTATAATTCAATAATATCTAGATCATCCGGAACAAAAATATTTCCGCTGAAAAATTCCCTACCCTCTTCTATGTATAGTTTTTTTCTATTTTCTATATTCTTATCCTCAGTATGATATAGAATTAAGTTTTTTACATTTAATTTAGCTGCATTCTCGCATGCCTCTTTAACTGTTGCGTGATGCTTTTCATAGGGTTTAAATATATCCCTTTGAGAATACAGACAAAAAGCTTCATGAAAAAGGTAGTCAACATTATTTACATACTGGAATACGTCATTTCTATAAGGCTCATCCCCTAGAAAAGCTACTTTCTTGCCACTTTCAAGAATTAAGTTAAAACCAAATTGAAGTTCCTTTGTACTTTTAATATCAAAAAAATCTACTTTCCAATTCAGTATAGAAAGTTGACACCTGTCACATACTTCTTCAAAGACTATTCTATCGTCAATAAATTTTGTAAACTTTCCTGCTAACAAAAGATTAGCTACGGTTTTTATCACCTCAATATTTTGCTTATGACAATAAATTATTAATGTTCCTTCATATTTGTCATTCAACATTTGTTGTGCTGCTGCACGTATAATCCATACGATTCCTGTAATGTGATCATTATGCCTATGTGATATAAAAACATGATGTATTTTATTAATAGGTATGTTTAATTTTTCAAGGTTTGAAAGTATGGTATTACCACCACCTGTATCAACCAAAAAATGCTCTTCTCCCTTTGAGATAGTAAAGCATGTATTATAGCACTTAGTCACCATAGCAGATCCAGTGCCTAAAATATTAAAAAACTCCATTAAATCCTCCAACCAGCTTATTTCAATAATAAAATAGTTTCTTCTGCATTATATTATGCGGAAAGAGCAACTGCTCTTTTCTATTACAGTTGCTCCATCATACATAAATTATCCTATTAATTATTGTATATGTCAAACTTCTATTAACCAAAATTGTATTTATTCTATAATCCTGATTCCTTAAATTTATGCTCCATGGTCTCAGTTAATTTATGAAAAGGCCTCTTTAAAATAGCTAGTAATAAAAATATCACCATAAAAATTGATAATGCAATAATATTTCTATAAACATTAGGCCATATTGGTCCTGCTATAGCTTCTCTAAAACCATTTATAGCATAGGTAAAGGGCCATAAGGGCTGAAGTTCTCCAAATATCTTAGGGTTAGTCTGTATTGGATAAATACCTCCAGAACCCGCTATTTGAAACACCATTATTATAACTGCTATAGCCTTTCCCACGTTTCCAAGCACTGATACAAAAGTAAATATAATAATAGTAAATGTGATGGAAGATAGTAGCGCAAATAACAGCATGAGCAGCATGTTTTCTGGTTTTACTCCCAATATATATTTATCCCCTAAGGTTACAATAGTTGCTTGTATAATAGAAACAAATAAAAATAGCAACATTTTTCCAAAATGTTTCTGTCTAAGATTGAGTCTTTCTCCATCTAAAAAGTCTTCACAATTTACGGTTAATAGTGATGTTAATAATAAAGCCCCTACCCATATAGCCAGCACAGTATAAAATGGAGTGAGTCCCACACCGAAAATTCCAGAATCGTATATCTGAACCTCTTTTACTTTTATTGGTGACGATATAAAACTGGCTACCTCATCTGGATTCATTGCCAATATCTTCATTATTTGGTCTAGGTTCTCTTCATCAATATTTTTCATTCTATCATTCAACTGATTCAAATCTGCTTGAACATCTGTTAATCTATTACTTAATTCATTAGCCTGCTGAATAGAAGTCTTACTGTTAGCTATCTGAAAGTTAGCTAAAGCATTAAGCTGAGGAACTATAACCTTTGTACTTTCTAACAAGCTATCAATATTATTTAATTTTAGTATCAATCCATCTCCTATTCTATTTAGTAAAGGCATGACTCCATTATAAAAACTATTAGATGAACCACTAATCTCATTTTCAATTTCATTAGTTAATGCAGAAATTTTATATATGTCTGCATTATTTGCCTCTTTAGATGAGCTATTAGTGCTATTACCTATTGATGTATTTAATCCACTTAATTTAATCTTCTGGTTGCCTATTGTCCCTTGAAGATTTTGAAGAGAACTTATTAGTTGAACTACCTGTATGCTGGGGTTAGCTGCATTTATTCCCTCTAAACTTTTCACTCCAGTACTTACTGTCTTATCCAGAGAATCATTAGTTGAAATCATATCATTCACTGTATTAGTGGCATTTACATTGTTACCGCTATTATTGATACTTTCCAGATTTGCTAAAAGAACTTGCATTTGTTGATTTAATGATTGAATTTCAGTCATATCATTATTAATATCTGCAGCAGTGGTATCCATTGATTCTTTTGTAGCTAACACTAAAGATTTACTTGCTTCTGCAGTTTTTTGAAGGCTGTTTATTTGGTCTGTTATTTTAGGCAGAGTACTTTTTAGATTGTTTAAATATTGCTGTACACTCTCGGAACCCGCATTTGCCTCTGACATATAATTTTTTATATTTTGTATGTTATCACTTGATTCTGTAATGGTATCCTTAAACTGAATTATATGTGCTTTATCAAGTTTTAGTTCATTACCCAAGGACTTTAATTCTTTTAGGGCCTCATTATTCACTGCACTTACAAAATTACTTTTAACATTTTCCGCTAGTTTGCTTGTAGCTACATTTGTAATCTTTGCAGCTATTGCATTTAGTTTCTCGTTAACTCTATACACAATATAAGGCTTTTCTGGATTTACAGTGGTCAAACTCACTAAGCCTTTCGAGAAATTCCTAGGAATCTCTATTAATGCATAATACTTACCCTGGTCTAACCCATAATTACCCTGCCAATCATCTATAAATACCCAGCCAATAGACTTATTTTGTTTAAGCTGCTTTATAATCTCATTACCAACGTTTATAGTTTTATTATTGAATTCAGCACCTTCATCATTATTGACTACAGCCACCGGCAAATTTCCTGTATTGGCATAGGGATCCCAGCAAGCCTTTATATTAATCCATGCATACAAAGACGGTAGCAGACATAAGCCAATTGCAATTATAAGCGCCGCTGGATTTTTAACTATAGTTCTTAAATCTCTTCTAAATATCTTAAAAATTTTTTTCATCCATGACTTGCCCCCTCATAAATTACTCTCCTATGCCAGACTCCTTGAACTTGGCTTCAAACCCGCTTACTAAAGCATATAGACGCTTCCTGAAAAAGAAGCCGATTAATATAAATATAATTGACATTATCAACAGCATGACAAAGTCCAGAGCTACACTACCCATTAATGGTCCTGCAATAGCTTCTCTAAATCCACCTATGCTATAAGTAAAAGGAAATAGCGGTTGTAATATCCTAAATATTAATGGATCTACCTGTATAGGATAAGTGCCCCCGCTGCCAGCCAGCTGTACTATCATAAACACAATGGCTAGGGCCTTCCCCAGATTGCCAAGTAAAGCTACCAAAGTGTAAGTTATTATTGCGAAAGTCATAGAAGATAATAGTGCAAATAGCACCATTAGCACAGCATTACTAGTGTAAACTCCTAGCAGCAGTTTATCCCCAACCGAAGCTATAAAACCCTGTATTAAAGCTAATGTAACAAAGGTGAGCATTTTACCAAAAAACTTTTCTCTTACACTTAAAGCCTCAATTCCTTCAAAATATGCCGCCTCTGTTTTAAGCAGTGATGTAAGCAAGAGACACCCCACCCAAAGTGCAAGTACTGTGTACACAGGCGCCATACCTGAGCCGTAGTTTGGAATGCTATATATGCCTTCTTGTTTTATATCAAAAGGTGAAGCTATAAAATCTCCCATGAACTTAGGATCACTTTGAAGTATACTTATTATCTGAATTAAATTATCATTATCCACTTGCTGAAGTTTAGCACTTAAGGCACTAATAACGTCTCTAAATTGTAGCAACCTATTATTTAAGTCACTTGATACATCATTAGCCAAATTGCTTCCATCCAAAGCTGTTTTCATAAGCTGATTTATTTGCTGTACCAAACCCTGAGCAGACTGTAACAGACTAGAAGTATCATTAGCAGCATTAATTAAGCTGTTCGCAATTGTATTTAAAGCAGGCTTAGCCTTCGTATTATATTGTTTTGTTGTATTAAGTAATTGTGTATTTAAGTTACTATTATTGGTATTGATAGAATTCAGTAAATCTTGGCTTATCTTATTGGTTTTGGCATACTGCTGCTGTAAATTATTCAACTTTGCTTTTTCATCAGTTAATGAAGACTGTGCACTTTTTAGCGAAGCTATAAGATTACAAACATCGCCATTAGGATTAAAATTATTAATTTTCACTAGATAATCTGTAATGGAAGAAATCTCATTTTGCAAAGAGTTTATTTCTAAATTAATACTTGCTATATTAGAATTCACTTGTGATGCTGAGTTATTTGACATTGATAGATTTAAATTATTTATCAGATTTTGCATTCTAAAGGCGGAGGTCTGTGCATTATTTAAACCAATTTGAATACCTTCAAGAGAGGTATTTAATGTTTGTTCTGTAGTACTTAATAAATTCTTAGTATTTTCATTGCTTTTTTCAATGGAACTTAACCCATTGCTTACTGATGGCATTGTGGCACTCATCTCTGTTAAAAACTCACTTAGATTTTCTGACCTTCCTTGAACTCCTTGCAGTAAGCCGGTTATAAGGTCCATATTTTTATCTACGGCTATAATATCATCCTTTAAGTTAATTAGTTTCTTCTTATTCTTTTCTGCATCCTGCCCAACTCCATTTAGGGAAGAGAATATAGTTTCATTAACTGTAGAAATAAAATTTGATGTTATTTGATTAACCAATGAACTTTCTGCAGCCTCTGTGATTTTTCCGGCCACTGGATTATTCTTTGTATCTACCTTATAAATAATCTCAGGTCTTTTAAAATTGCCTGTCAGCACACTTGTAAAACTTGATGAGAAATCTTCAGGTATTTCAATAACAGCAAAATAAGTTCCATCAACAACTCCAAGGTTCGCCTCTTTAGAACCTACAAACCTCCAGCCTATGCTGTGATTAGTCTTAAGCTTTTTCACAACATCATTTCCTATGTTTAGTTTTTTACCTTTTATAGTGGTTCCTTTATCATTGTTGACTATAGCTACTGGAATATCGCTAGTATTGTTATAAGGATTCCAACAAGCCTTTATGTTTACCCAAGCATACAATGATGGAATGATGCATAGCCCTCCAATAATTAATAATGCGATAGGATTCTTTATAATTGCCAACATATCTCTTTTGTACACTTTTAATATATTTCTCACATCCATCCCTCACAGCTTATTTCTTTCACTAAAATATCAAAATTATGATGGCAGTAATAAGTTACATTCATTATATGCAACTGCACTCGAATTTGCTCCACAAAATTAAATAAAAAAAGAACCAAGCATAGCCACATAATGCTACTCTTGGTTCATCTTTATATATTATTAGCTTACTTGAGCCACTTCAAATTGACTGTTATAAAGGTTAGCGTAAACTCCACCCTTTTCAAGAAGTTCTTCATGATTACCTTGTTCAACGATATCACCATGATCCATAACAAGAATTAAATCAGCGTCACGAATTGTTGATAAACGGTGAGCTATTATAAAGCTTGTTCTGTCTTTCATTAGATTATTCATAGCCTTTTGAATCTGAACTTCAGTACGAGTATCAACTGAGCTTGTAGCTTCATCTAGAATAAGTATCTTAGGATCTGCCAGTATTGCTCTTGCAATAGTTAATAACTGCTTTTGTCCTTGTGACACGTTTGAAGCTTCTTCATTTAATACCATGTTGTAACCGTCTGGCAGAGTATGAACAAAGCTGTCAGCATGAGCCGCTTTTGCTGCTGCTATTACTTCTGCATCTGTAGCATCAAGACGACCATATCTGATGTTTTCCATTATACTTCCGTTGTATAACCATGTATCTTGTAAAACCATACCGAACATTGAACGTAAATCTCCACGAGTAAAGTCT
>JAUZPI010000101.1 GCA_030706015.1 Bacillota bacterium | reverse complement strand
TCTGAATCTGCTGAAAAGTTTATTAATGTGTAGTAGCCTTCATTTATCTTGTTTATTTCGTAAGCTAACTTTCTCTTACCCCATAAATCAATGTTTTCAACTACTCCACCACCATTTTCGATAACACCTTTAAACTTTTCTACATTAGCTTTAACAGCTTCATCATCTAATGATGGGTCAAGTATAAATAAAGTTTCATACTTTCTCATTGATTTTCACCTCCTCCCCTTGGTCTACGGCTGTGCACTAACACAGCAGGGATTACATCAGTAAATTATATCACTTTAAGTTGCATAAATCAAGAATTTTATTCTTCAACAGGGCCATTTTGTTTTAAAATCTTTTTTATCCCCTTCTCGACTTTACTTCTTGGAAGCATTACTATTCTTCCGCACCCAACACATTTAAGTTTTATATCTGCACCCAATCTAATAATTTCCCATTCATTTGTACCACAAGGGTGTCCCTTTTTCATTTCAATAATATCACCAATATAAAATATTTTAGTCATATACATATACGATCTGAAATAAAATCAGATCTCTTCACCCCTTTCATTTTCCTTGTTGATTAGTATATTGAATCTTATTATAAGTTATCTCTATATTTTCCTTATCCAGCGATTCCTTAATCATTTTTCTTAGTTTGTTTTCATTATCCCAATGCTTCATTGCCTTTACTTTACCAGCGACCTTTATTACTACTCCATTAACTGTAAGCCCAGTTACACCTACAACCTTTGGCGGCTCAATTATATCCTTATTTTCCTTTATAAACACTTCACATGCCTTATTTATTGCATCTATTGTCTTATCTATACTTTCTTCATATGTAATAGAAACCTCAACTGTTATTCTAGTAGCTCCTCTGGAATGATTAGTAACCTCCATTATTCTACCATTAGGTATTACATGTAAATCTCCATTAAAGTCTCTTACTTTAGTAACTCTTAATTCTATACTTTCAACAATACCAGATCTAGTCTCAATAGTAATATAATCACCTACTGCAAAATGATCTTCAAATAATATAAAAAACCCATTTAATATATCCTTAATAAGACTTTGAGCACCGAAACCTATTGCTACCCCTCCAATACTAGCAAAGGTTAAGCTGATAGTTCCAAATAGCTGTGTTAGGATACCTACTATTCCAAAGAAGTAAACTGCATATCTTAATATACTCTTAAGAACTGCTCCAATAGTTTTTGACTTTTTTTCATTTAACGAAAATCTTAACTTATTTTGCTTTTCTACAGACTTATTTATCAGTGAACTACCTAATTTAATAACAACATACATAGCAATAAGTATTAATATAACTCTGACTAATTTTAAACCTAGTTCATATACATTAATACTTACTGTTCCTACTTTAAATATTCCAGTGTCTATATTAAAATCAGGTTTTAAGTATGTTTCAGTTAGCACCGATACACAATTATAAGCCTTTAACATAAATTCACCACCTACAAATTAATAACTTCTGTTATGAAAAATTGCGTACCTTATAAAACAAAGTACCTTGTCCATTTCATACATATACAATTATACACCTTTAGCTTATAATATAAATATATAGTTTTAGTATTTTTCTATTTCTGAAACTTATTTATTGTAAAGAGGAGGTTTGGGTCTTGAATTCTTTAATAGAGAGATTTAATAAAACATTGTTGTTTTTCATAATATACACGATAATCTTTATAGTCTTTTTTGGAACGCTAGGGTACACAATTCCATTTGTTCTAGCTCTAATTTTAGCATATATACTTCAAAAACCAACCAAATATCTATCAAATAAATTCCATATAAAAAACACAATATCTGCATTAATAACCACCATTGTTTTTTATACCATAATTATTTCATTACTGATACTCGTTTTTACTTCCATAGCCACAGAAGCTATTCAGCTTGGTAAAAGTGCACAATCATATGTAGCACAAAATACTAGCTATATAAATAGTATTATAGATGGTGCACAAAAATTTTATACTAATTTAGATCCAACTATTGTTTCTACTATTGATAAAAATATTTCTAGTTTTACAACAAAAGCAATTAACACAACAGTTAATATTAGTGGAAAACTAGTATCTGGCGTACTAGACTTTATAACATCTATACCTTCTATAATAATGATACTTTTATTTTCACTATTATCTACATACTTTTTTACTAAAGATATGACCAACGCCAAGAATAAGCTTTTAAATATGATACCTCAAAAGAATACAGATAGGTTAGTATTTATTTTTGAAGAAATAAAAAGGATGATAACAAATTATTTACTATCTTACATGATTATCATTGGCATAACCTTCATAGAAACCTTAATTGGTTTTTTAGCATTTAAAGTTAACTATGCTGTAATCTTAAGTCTTGTTGCAGCCTTTTGCGATATACTACCTATCATAGGTATAGGAGTTATATATATACCTCTTGGAGTATTCTACCTATTATCAGGAAACTATGTTGTGGGATTTGGAATAATTATATTGTACGCTGTAGTCTCTATAATAAGACAGATAATTGAACCTAAAATAGTTTCATCCACTTTAGGCCTTCACCCAGTTGCCGTGTTAGCTGCTTTGTTTATAGGACTAAAGGCAAATGGTGTATCAGGAATGTTTTTCTGTATATTCTTAGTATTGTTTTATAATATATTAAGAAAGCTAAAAATTATATAAATTGGTATAAAAGTCTCCTTACTTGGTTATAATTTCAAGAAAGGAGGTTTGTTATTATGGACAAATTAGAAATAGATGCATCTGATTCCAATTCTATTTTTAAATTGAGAGATTATCTTTCAGAAATACTGGCACCTATAGTCAAAGCAAACCGTGCAATAATCTTATTATGTATAGGAACCGACAGATCAACAGGAGATTCTCTTGGACCTCTAGTAGGTGATAAATTAAAATTTCTAGTTAGAGACAATGTATATTTGTATGGCAATCTAGAAAACCCAGTTCATGCCAAAAACCTAGGTGCTACTCTCGAAGAAATTTATTCAAATTATACTAATCCATATATTATAGCTATAGATGCGTGCCTTGGAAAGTTACAAAATGTAGGTAAGATATTTATTGAAGATAAACCTCTTTCGCCTGGTGCAGCTATGAATAAAGACTTACCTAAAGTAGGCGATTTAAGCATCGTTGGAATTGTTAATATATCTGGTGTACTTGAATTTATGGTTCTTCAAAACACTCGATTATTTACTGTAATGAATTTAGCTGATACTATTGCTAACGGTATCTATCATTGTATATTAAAAACTGTAGGTGGTAGAAAATCTAAATTTAACTTAGATAAAAGTGTAAAGGTTTAAGTTGAATAAGACTTAATTTCTTTATCGTTTACATTAAGAAATTAAGTCTTTATATTTTCTAACCTAAATTTTATAGATTAATTATGTGATAAAATAAATTAGGCTTTATTTAAATTCATTGTTTTAAATAAAGCCTAATTTATTTTAATATAAAATTCATAGAGGTTATTTTTAGTAAATGTGTACTTTTATTATTCATAAGACTAATTACATGCTTTCTATATTACAATACAAGATGATGAACAACTACATATTAAAATAGAGAACTATAAACTCTATTATTGAGTATATATTCTATTTCCTCAATACTTTTGCTGGCACTATCTATTATTAAAGTACCTTCTGTTTTTATATTGTTTTCAAGAATAATATTTGTTAATCCGCCATTCTTTAAATTGCATATAACTGCGTCACATAATACCGTTCTTTGGGTATTTACAACATTATACCCCCGCTTTAGTAATTCGTCCTTAATTTGTTTCAATTCATCAGATACGCATACCACCATATAAAATAACCTCCTTAAAATTATCACTATAAATGAAGTAACAAAAAATCTCCCCTAAGGTATATTATTTCCTTTTGGGAGATTTTTATTCATACTATGTGTTATCTATTACTTTATTTGTTTATAGCTTCATCTAATACATGCTGTTCTTCTTCTGATAAATCATATCTTGAAATACCCTTATCTATTGGCTTAGCATATGTTGTACTTTCATTCCTGCCATAAATACTAGTTATTATTATACCATCATTGTTGTCATTCAATAATGCAACAGAAAAACTAAGATCACTTCCTATATCTTCAAAAGCTTTATATCTTATAATCGATACATTTTGAATGCATTGTTTTAATCTAGAGTCTATATCTTTATATACCTCTCTTAATTCTGCAGATTGCGTATTAACCTCATCGATCTTATCTAGATAATTAGTTATTAATTCTTCTAGATTACCGCTATCTACACCTCTCATTAATCTTCTATACTTTTTCTCCATTTTATTTATAGCTCTAATATTAATAATATATAGAATTAGTAATAATATTGTTATTACACTTAGACCTATTATAATATATGTACTATAGTCATTTAATATTTTAATTATATTCTGCATTTAAATTACCTGTCCTTTCATATTAAACCATATTACAATAAATGTTTCACGTGAAACTTTCATAGTTTTAATATATCTAATATTCTTTGCAAATCATTATCCGAATAGTACTCTATTTCTATCTTGCCTTTATTACTCTTGTTTTTAAGCAATACTTTTGTCCCAAAGAAATTTTCTAATCTTTCTTTAATATCAGTCATATATATATTTTCTTGTTGCTGAGTATCCTTTTCCCTCTTGCTTTTTTCTTTTCCTAATTCTTTAACCATTGCTTCGATTTGTCTTACACTTAAGTCTTCATCAATTATTGTTTGTGCTATGCTATATTGAATCTCCTTATCCTGAACTCCAAGCAAAGCTCTTCCGTGTCCTTCAGAAATCACACCATCTATTAAATATTCCTGTACTCTTTTATCCAAGTTTAAAAGTCTTAGACAGTTAGCTATAGCAGTTCTTGATTTACATATTCTTTTTGCTAACTCTTCCTGGGTAAGCTGAAAGTCATGTATTAACTTTTCATAAGCTATGGCTTCTTCAATAGGATTCAAATCTTCTCTTTGAATATTTTCAATTAAAGAGATTTCTAAGAGTTCCTTATCTGTAACTTCCATTATTACAGCTGGCACTTCTTTTAACCCTATACTCTTTGCAGCTCTCCAACGACGCTCTCCAGCAATGATGATATAATTACTGTCCTCCTTTTTTAAAATTAAAGGCTGAATTATACCATGTTCTCTTATAGATTCAGCTAACTGAGCAATCTTTTCATTGTCAAAACTTTTTCTTGGTTGTTCTTCGTTAGCCCTAATTGAATTTAAAGGTATTTTGGTAACTGCTTCATGTTCTGCTTCTACATCAACGTCTGGAATTAATGCTCCTAATCCTTTTCCTAAACCACCTTTTCTATTCAATGTTATTCACTCCCTGCCTATTCAAAAATTCATCAGTTAATTTCTGATAGCATTCTGCACCCTTACACTTATCATCGTAAAGCATAATTGGAAGACCAAAACTAGGGGCTTCTGCTAGCCTAATGTTTCTTGGAATTGTTGTCTTGAATAATTTATCCTTGAAATATTTATTTACTTCAGTAGCCACTCCGGTTGAAAGCTTTGTTCTATTATCAAACATGGTTAGTATCACTCCCTCAACTTCCAAGTTCTTATTAAGAGACTTTTTAACCAGTTGAATAGTATTTACTAGCTGACCTACACCCTCAAGAGCATAAAACTCACTTTGAATTGGTATAAGCACACTATTTGAAGAACACAATGCATTAATTGTTAAGAATCCTAATGATGGAGGACAATCTATAAATATAAAGTCAAATTCATTCTCCAATTCTTTGATCTTTCTCTTTAAAATAGTTTCTCTGTCACTCATTCCTATAAGTTCTACCTCTGCACCAGCTAATTCTAAATTAGAGGGTGCTAAATAAAAGTTCTTAACCAATTCGCACTCTTTTATTACATCTTTTATTGCAACATTTTCATCATTAAGTACATCATAAATAGACTTTTCTATAGCATTTTTATCAAAACCTAATCCACTTGTAGTATTCCCCTGAGGATCAATATCTATTGCTAAAACTTTATATCCTTTCATAGCTAAATAACTACAAAGATTAATATTCGTAGTGGTTTTACCTACTCCACCTTTTTGATTAAATATACTTATAACTTTCATAATTTCACCTCTTTCGTTTGTTAGAAATACCTTTGTACTTTTCATACCCTTTTAACTATACTGCAATTGAAAACTTCTCAGATAGTAGAGAAATCAAACTTGCTTGTACATTAAAACTTTCCCATCAATCTCAGACCTATGCATTTTTATAACTTCAACTATAAAAGGATATATAATATATCCCTTAGCAATGTTATATTCATATATTATTATAAACTCATAGTAACAGTTTATAAATACATTTTTATAAACATTATAAATTATTTTATCTCTACTGTTTTAAATTAATCTAATTTTGATAAATTGACATAAAAAAAAAGCTATTATAGCTCTTTTTTCATTGTTTCACGTGAAACATTACTTTTTTGTTTATATAAATTGTTTCACGTGAAACATTATTTTTTAGGGATTCGGATTGTGACCTCAATACTATCCTCTAATTCTTTTGATTTGTAATTAGCATTTATGCCGTACTTATCAAAAACTTGTTTTATTGTATTAATATATACTCGTGGACTAAATATGCCCTTAATTCTCTTTTTGCCATCTGCGGCTAATTCTTTACTACTTAATTTAAGCAATTCTTTCTCAATTAGCTCCTCAGTCTTTTTTACATTCAGACCTTTATTTATCACTGCATCTAACACTTTATTTTGTAATTCTAGACTAGGTAATTTTAATAATGCTCTTGCATGTCTCTCAGTTAACCCGCTATTAATTATTCTTTTCCTTACACCTACTTCTAGTTTTAATACTCTTAACTTATTTGCTATTGTTGACTGTTTCTTACCAATATATTGGGCCAATTGTTCTTGAGTATAATTATGATCTTTAATTAAATTGAAGTAAGCTTCTGCCTCCTCTAAGAAGTTTAAGTCTTCTCTTTGTAAATTTTCAAGCAGAGCAATAGCCGCTGAATCTCTATCTGAGATATCAACTACAATTGAGGGTACTTGATCTAATCCGGCTAATTTAGCTGCTCTTAATCGTCTTTCCCCAGCTACTAATTCATATCTATTTTCACCCATCTTCCTAACTGTTATAGGTTGTATTATTCCATAGGTTTTTATAGATTGAGCTAATTCTTCTAAAGCATTATTATCAAAAATTTTTCTTGGTTGATATAGATTAGCATAAATATACTCTGTGGAGATGTAAGAAATATTATCTTGCATTTTTATTAACCCATCCTTCTTAAGTTCGTAACAATTAATTTCTTTAGTAATTATGTATAATTTAAATATTAATATATCTGCATATCTTCAAGCACAGATACCTAACATTATTTTAAAGGTTTTTTAGTTATAATACCAGCTTTTCTAGGATATTGTTGTTGAGTTTCTTTAACTTTTTTTATAACCACCAAATTGTGTTTTAAGTCACTATCTTCAATATCTACTTGAATTATTTCATCTAATTTTCCACCTAATGTACCTATAGCATTCTTAGCTTCTTTAAGTTCTTCCTCAATAGATGGTCCTTTTAAAGCTACAAAATATCCTCCAACTTTCACAAAAGGTATGCAGAATTCACTTAAAACTGTCATATTGGCAACAGCTCTAGATACCACAGCATCAAACTTTTCTCTGTATATTTTTTCTCTAGCATAATCCTCGGCTCTTCCATGTATAGCTGATATATTATCTAAGTTTAATTCTTTTATTACTTCATTTAGAAAATTAATTCTTTTATTTAATGAATCCAAGAGTACAAATTCTTTATTAGGTTCAATAATCTTCATAGGTATACCTGGAAAGCCTCCCCCCGTACCTATATCAATTATTCGTTTTGCTTCTTTTAAGAGTGGGAATCTATATACCTTTATTGAATCGATAAAGTGCTTTTTTATAATTTCTTCATCTTCTGTAATGGCTGTTAGGTTAATCTTTTCATTCCACTCTTTAATCATATCTTTATACTTTATAAATTTATTGTATTTCTCCTCATCGAGGCTCAATCCTTCTTTATCACAAGCAACCTTCATAATATCAAAATATTGCATTGTAACACCTCCTGTTTTTATAACCTGTTCTTAATAATAGGGCAAACCCTTATAATTAGAGTTTGCCTTATTTTTAAATTATTAATTACTGTTTTCACTCTTTTTTCTAAAATACTGTTCTAAAAATATCATAAGCACTGAAATATCTGCAGGAGATACTCCTGAGATTCTAGATGCTTGCCCTAAGTTTTCAGGACTCATCTTTTCAAGCTTCTGTATTGCTTCAATTCTCAAACCTTTTACATTATTATAATCTAATCCTTCAGGAATTAATCTGTTTTCAAACTTTTTAAATTGTTGTACTTGTTCTAATTGTTTTTGGATATACCCCTCATATTTAGCCATAATATTAACTTCTTCCTTAACATCATAGCTTAATTCTGGTCTTTCATTGTCCAAACTAGACACCTTAAAGTAATCTAATTCTGGTCTCTTTATAAGTTCATAGAAGCTAATAGGCTTCTTTAATGGAGTAGAACCTACACTCTCTAAAAATTCATTTACCTCTTGTTTATTTGTGATCTGAACCTTTTTTATTCTCTCAATTTCCCCTTCAATAGCATTCTTTCTATTGATAAACTTATTGTATCTTTCTTCTGTAACAAGACCAACTTCATATCCCTTTTCAGTCAAACGTAAATCTGCATTATCTTGTCTTAGCAATAATCTATATTCTGCACGAGATGTCATCATTCTATAAGGCTCATTTGTTCCCTTTGTAACCAAATCATCAATTAAAACGCCTATATATGCATCTGAACGACTTAAAATAAGAGGTTCCTTATCTCTTACTTTAAGCGCAGCATTTATTCCTGCGATAAGTCCTTGGCAGCCTGCTTCCTCATAACCTGAACTTCCATTAGCTTGACCAGCACCAAATAGTCCTTCGATTTCTTTAAATTCTAATGATAATTTTAATTGAGTTGGATCAATACAATCATACTCAATAGCATAAGCTGTCCTAAGTATTTCTGCATTTTCTAATCCACTTACAGTTCTATACATCGCTATTTGCACTTCTTCAGGTAGAGAACTAGACATACCACCTACATATAACTCGTCTGTATTCTCTCCTTCTGGCTCAACAAACACTTGATGTTGTTCCTTATCAGCAAATCTCATAACCTTGTCTTCAATTGATGGACAATATCTAGGTCCTACACTTTTTATAGAGCCATTATATAGTGGTGATCTATCTATATTTCCTCTTATAACCTTATGGGTTTCTTCATTAGTATAAGTTAAATAACATGAAATCTGTTCTCTTTCTAACTCATCGTTCATAAATGAGAATGGTACTATTTTTTCGTCACCTTTTTGCTCAATCATTTTGGAAAAGTCAACGGACTTTTTACTTATTCTAGCTGGAGTTCCTGTTTTAAATCTTCTAAGAGATACACCACAATCTATTAGGCTTTGTGATAACTCATTTGCAGGAAACAATCCGCTGGGACCACCACTATAATTTACTTCACCTATAATAATTCTGCTCCTTAAATAAGTTCCTGTAGCAAGCACTATTGCTTTTGTCTTGAAATAAGCTCCATTCTTTGTTAAAATTCCTTTAACTTTTCCATCCTCTATATCAACTTTAATAACTTCAAGTTGTCTTAAATATAAGTTTTCTTGTTTCTCAAGGGTTACTTTCATTGTTTCTGAATATCTTTTCTTATCGGCTTGAGCTCTCAACGAAAAAACTGCTGGGCCTTTAGATGTATTAAGCATTCTTGATTGTATAAATGTCTTATCTATATTTACACCCATTTCTCCACCAAGGGCATCTATTTCCTTAACTAAATGCCCCTTAGCCGTTCCTCCTATATTAGGATTACATGGCATCATAGCAACACTATCTAAATTCATAGTACAAACTAATGTCTTACATCCCATCCTTGCAGCGGCTAAAGCAGCTTCACAACCTGCATGGCCTGCACCAATTACAACTATATCAAATTCTCCTCCAAAATACTGCATCTCTACACCTACTTTCCTAAACAAAATTCCTTAAATATTTTATCAATCAAATCTTCCTCTAAAGTATCACCTGTGATTTCACCTAAGCATAACCATGCGTTCCTAATATCTATGGATGCTAGATCAATAGCAAATGTATTTTTTAATGCTGACAGAGCTGAAGTACAGTTTTCCTTAGCTCTTATCAATGCTTCTTTATGCCTTACATTTGTTATGATTAAATCCTTTGATTTAACCTCTCCTTTAAAGAACAATTCCTTAATTGTTTCTTTTAATTTATCTATACCAATTCCAGTCTTAGCTGAAATTTCAAATATATATTTTGAATTTAGTATATTTAGTTCTTTTCTATTCAATTTACTATCTAAGTCACTCTTGTTCAGCAGAACAATATATTTTTTATCTTTTATATAATTAATTATTTCTTTATCTTCATCATCAAGAGCCCTACTAATATCAAGCATCAATATTACTAAATCGGCTTCATTAATCTTCTCCTTTGACTTTTCAACTCCTATTTTCTCAACAACATCTTCAGTTTCCCTTATACCAGCAGTATCTATAATCTTAACAGCTACCCCTCCGATATTTATATATTCTTCAATAACGTCTCTTGTAGTTCCAGGTATATCTGTAACTATAGCTCTTTTTTCACTAAGAAGGGTATTTAGTAATGAAGATTTACCTACGTTTGGTTTACCAACAATTACAGTATTAATACCTTCTCTTAAAATCTTACCTTCATCAGCCGTCTCTGCAAGCTCTGATATCTGAGATAAAATCTTTTCTAAGCTTGTAGATACCTTTTCGGATGTCATTTCTTCTAAATCATCTTCAGGATAGTCTACAGTAGCCTCAATGTGAGCAATTAATTCTAATAAGCCTTCACGAATTTTTCCGATTTCCTTAGAAATTCTGCCCTCTGACTGATATACTGCTGCTTTCATACTAAGTTCTGTTTTGGAAGAAATAATGTCCATAACCGCTTCTGCCTGACTTAAATCAATTCTTCCATTTAAAAAAGCCCTTTTAGTAAATTCTCCAGGTTCCGCAATTCTTGCACCAGCCTTTATTACTTCTTCTAGAACCTTTTTTGTTGAGAATACACCACCGTGACAGTTAATTTCCACAGTATTTTCAGCAGTGAAACTTCTAGGCCCCATCATATAACTTACTAATACTTCATCTATTAAATCATTATTATCTATATCAATAATATGACCATACCTCATAGTATAGGGCGCCATATTTAAAATGCTTTTTCCATTTTTAGCTCTGAATATTTTTTCAACTATAGTAAGTGACTTATCTCCGGAAACTCTTATTATGGATATACCGCCTTCTCCAGATGCAGTTGCTATAGCTGCAATAGTATCGAATTCTTTCATAAACTTACTTAGGGCATAGATTTTAAAATCTCACCCCTTGGCTCCTTTCCTTAAAATGAAATTTTAAACTGCTTTATTAGTAGAAGATAAATATCTATATTTTTTCCTATTATACAGTAACTTAATCCTCCAAACGTAATTCTACAACAAAACCTATAAATAAACAAAATATTATTAAAATAAATTTATTCCAATATATCCACCTAAGTAAAAATAAACTTACACAATAAAAAAACATGCAATAGTTAATCACTTAACCACTACATGCTCCGATTTTTTATTTACGCACGTCTAATATCAATAACAACTCTTCTAAATGGTTCTTCACCTTCACTATATGTTTTAATAGATTTATCATCTTGAAGAGCTGAATGTATTATTCTTCTCTCATATGGATTCATAGGTTCAAGTCTTGTTAGCCTACCTGATTTTTGCACTTTACGAGCTATTCTATAAGCTAACTTTTTCAATGTTTCTTCTCTCTTAAGCCTATAATTTTCTGTATCTAATACTATACGTTTATACTCACCCTCATGTCCCTTATTTACAACTAAGCTTACAAGGTATTGAAGAGAATCTAACGTTTCTCCACGATATCCAATTATAAGACCCATATTAGCACCAGTAATATTAATATTTATATTGTTTTTATCTTCTTTAACTTGAATATTCGCATCGATTCCCATAGTATCTAGTACATTTTTTAAAAAAGTTCTAGCTTGTTCTGAATAGTCTCTTTTAACTGTAACCTTTATTCTAGCCGATCTTTTACCGATAATATTCAGCAAGCCTTTGCTTCCCTCATCCAAAATTTCTACATCTACTTTATCTCTAGAAACATTAAGTTCATTTAATGCATTTTTAAGTGCTTCATCCACAGTTTTTCCTATACACTCAATAGTTTTCATACCGCAAGACGCCCCCTTTTGAAGACATTATATACTATTTATTAAATTTCAAAAGCTACTTTAAGTAAATAATATTACTAATGTTAGCTACCTATATATGTATTATTAACTTAATTATTTATCAGTTCCATCCACCATAACTTCGTTAGTTTTACTTTTCATTAGGTACATAGTAAATCTAGTTTGTGCTATCTGGAATAAGTTACCTACTACCCAGTATAGAACCAATGCTGCCTTAAACTTAATACTCATATATAATAGAAGTAATGACATAGCTAAATTCATTGTAGTAGTTTGCTTAACTTGAGCTGCATCAGCATTCTTTGGCATTGAAAGAATTCCTGCTACATATGTAGTTAATGCAGATACTATTGGAAGAATAAATGATGTTGGATCACTAAGCGCCGCTGCCTTAGATAAATCTTTTATCCATAAGAACGAAACTCCATTTATTCCTGATAAATTGTAAAATACATAATATAATGCTACAAGTATAGGCCATTGAATAAGCATAGGTAAACATCCACCAAAAGGACTTACACCCTTTTCCTTATACAATTTCATTGTTTCTTGCTGCTGCTTTTGTGGATCATTCTTATACTTAGTCTGAAGCTTTTTTATCTCAGGTGCTATTGCACTCATCATCAGAGTAGACTTAATTTGTTTTATATTTAATGGAAGTAGTACAAGTTTTATAAGAAGAGTAAGTAGTATAATTGTCAGACCATATGATATATTTTTATTAGGAAATACACTATATACACCATGATGCATCGTCTCAAAAAAGCTTGTAAATAAGTCGTTCAAAAACTGGATTTTCATAAAATAGAAAACCTCCTATATATTATTTAACTGGATCATATCCTCCTTTATTAAAGGGATGACATCTTAAAATCCTTTTAATAGCTAAAAAACTACCCCTTAATGCACCGTACTTTTCGATAGCATCGATTGCGTACTGTGAGCAGGTAGGGTAGAATATGCAACTCGGCGGTTTTAATGGTGATAAATATTTTCTATAAAACCTAATTATATTAATTAGTAGTTTTTTCATATTCATATAAACCAGCCCTCTTAAATAGATTCTTTAATGAACCTTCTATATCGGCATATGTCTTATCATGTGAAGCTGTCCTCGCAATTATCACAAAATCATAGGACATTCTTATTTTTTCCTTATTTAATCGATAGCTTTCGCTAATCAATCTCTTTATTCTACTTCTTACTACACTTTTTCCTACTTTTTTACTAACGGATATTCCGATTCTATTTACATTTTGATTTATATTATTTTTATTTCTCTTATATACATATAATACAAGAAGTTGATTTGAAAAAGATTTCCCTCTTCTATAAACAGCTCTAAATTCAGCATTTTTCCTTAACTTTTCTTCCTTCATAAATCAGCTGCTCCTTTTCTTGCTATTGAAGAAAAAGGCCACAATAAGTGGCCCTTATGCTGTCAATCTTTTTCTTCCTTTAAGTCTTCTTCTCTTAAGAACGTTTCTTCCAGATAAAGTACTCATTCTTTTTCTGAATCCGTGTTCTTT
>JAUZPI010000100.1 GCA_030706015.1 Bacillota bacterium | reverse complement strand
TCCCTGAAGTAAATGATGGGGAAAATCACGTTTATTTATCTGTGGTCCATCAACAAATGATGACAGACCCCTTGAAACCATTGGGCATGTCTTTAATGGAGTTAATATCTTTTGGCCGCAGGTTTAAAGCTGGTGGAAGGTTGTTTGTTGATATCGCGCAAATGCTAGCTTCACCTAATAGCAGAAAAATGTTGATAAATAACATGGGACAACACGATCCGCTCATGAAAGACGCACTTATGAACATAATAGAGCGAGATTTCATAAAATGTTTACCAAATGACAAAGAGGAACAGAGTGACAGTAAAAGCAATAAAGCTAAATCCTCTGCCAATCCTCAAGCACAAATCGAAAATAATCTATCAATCGTTTCTGAGTTGATTAAGAAAAGTCAAACATCTATAGAAAAGTTAAAGCAAAACATCCAAGGGAAATGGGGGTTAGATTTAATTGATTTTATTCTAGAGGATATAGAGGAGTTAAAGAGGATTTTATTTGACCCTCAAAGTTCAGCTGTATTTATGGCTGCTATAAATGCTTCACATTGGATCAATGAAAAAATGATGGAGTGGTTAGGTGAAAAAAACGCTGCAGACACCCTTTCTCAATCTGTACCTAACAATATTACTTCGGAAATGGGTCTTGAGCTAATGGATGTGGCAGATGTGATTCGCCCTTACCCAGAAATAATTGATTATTTACAAAATGTAAAAGATGATAATTTTTTAGAGAAATTAGTTGAGTTTCATGGCGGACAGGAAGTCCAAGATGCTATCTATACTTATCTTAATAAATATGGAATGCGATGCAGCGGAGAAATCGATATTACAAAACCCCGCTTCAGTGAAAAGCCAAGTACACTTGTCCCAATGATTCTAAGTAACATCAAAAACTTTGAACCTAATGAAAGTCATCGCAAATTTGAGCAAGGGCTGCAGGAAGCTTTGAAAAAAGAACAGGAGTTATTAGAACGATTAAAGCAATTGCCAGATGGAGAACAAAAAGCCAAAGAGACAAAACAAAAGATTGACATAATCCGTAACTTTATCGGTTACCGTGAATATCCAAAGTACGGAATGGTTAGCCGCTACTTCCTTTATAAGCAGGCTTTAATGAAAGAAGCGGAACAACTGGTAAAGGCCAATGTTATTCAGGAAAAAGAAGATATATACTATCTCACTTTTGAAGAATTTCACGAAGTGGTACGCACAAATAAACTGGATTATCAGATCATCATTAGCCGAAAATATGAGCATAAATTATTTGAAAAACTAACCCCCCCACGTGTTATAACCTCTGATGGTGAAACACTCTCCGGTGAGTACAAACGAGAAGATCTCCCAGCGGGCGCTATTGCAGGTTTAGCTGTTTCATCTGGATTTATAGAAGGAAGAGCACGTGTCATCTTAAACATGGAAGATGCTGAACTAGGAGAGGGAGATATATTAGTCACCTCCTTTACTGACCCTAGCTGGACACCGTTGTTTGTAGCCATAAAAGGGCTAGTTACCGAGGTTGGCGGACTTATGACCCATGGGGCAGTTATAGCACGTGAATATGGCTTACCAGCAGTTGTGGGAGTGGAGAATGCTACTAAGCTGATAAAGGATGGTCAGAGAATACGGGTAAATGGAACTGAAGGTTATGTAGAAATATTATAGTGGAGAAGATGCTATCTTCAACTTAGTAATTAAATAGAAGATGAAAGCTAGGAAGCGGCCCAATCAGGGTCGCTTTCTTAGATGGAAAAATGTATGGTTAGGATAAAAGATTATTGTTAAAAATAATAATATAAAATATCTTTTGATTAGAAATCAAGATTACTAAAAGAGAAAAATTATATTGAGCCTTGGAAAGTTATTTTTTGGCGAACTACAGTGAAGTAAGGAGATGTAAAATATGAAGGATAAGCAAACAATAACAATAAAAGCAACAGTGAATGCTCCAGTAGAAATGGTATGGAGATACTGGACAGAGCCAGAACATATAAGAAAATGGAACAGCGCCTCAGAGGATTGGCATACACCGCATGCTGAAAATGATTTAAGGGTTGGTGGAAAGTTTCTTTCAAGAATGGAAGCTAAAGATGGCAGTTTTGGATTTGATTTTGGCGGGATTTATGATAAGGTGGAATTATATAAGGTTATTGCGTATACTCTTGGTGATGGGAGGAAAGTAGAGATCTCTTTTAGCAGAGGAGACAATAAAACGGAGATAGTCGAAACTTTTGAAGCAGAAAGTGTCAATTCCATTGAAATGCAGCAAAGCGGCTGGCAAGCAATTTTGGATAATTTCAAAAAATATACAGAGAAACAAAAATGACTAACTAGAAATATCAATAAGCATATAATTTATAGGAAAGGAATGATAAAATGACAGAAGTAACAATGTGTCAAAGCTGTGGTTTACCATTTAACGAAGAACACGCACATTTCATAGCAACGGAACCTGACGGAAGTAAAAGCATTTACTGCACAAATTGCTATAAAGACGGGAAATTTATTCACCCCGATATATCTATGAAAGAAATGATTGAGATGATTGTACCTATTTTGGGAAGAGCAATAGGGGAAGAAGAAGCGAGAAAAGAAATGACAACTTTGTTACCAGCTCTTAAGCGTTGGAAAAATCCAGCTCATAGGTAATGGAGATAATTGAATTTATAGGGCATGGAAGGAAAAAGTAATACAATTAAACAGGTTGACAAAATAAGCAGTTGAAATAAAGCCAGTAGAACAAGGAGCGATTTGTTCTACTGGCTTTATTAATGGAGAATAAAAAGGATTAATTTAAAAAGATTATTGACATATGTTGTAAATGCAGTACAATAAATTAAAAGTGACATAATACAGGAATTGAGCCATACAACAGATTGAAGGAGATTATGGGAGATAGCATAGATTATCTGTCAACAGGCAGTAGATTAATTATATAAATGTAAGGGAGTCAGAAAGATGAGTGAAAATTGTAAAACATGCAGTGATGAGAAAATGCGAGGTGCGAAGGATCGTGCTGTTGAATTATTTAAACAAGGATATAATTGCTCTCAGGCAGTATTTGCAGCCTTTTGTGAAGATTGTGGAATGGATTTTGAAACAGCACTTAAAATTTCATCTTCCTTTGGGGGTGGTATGGGAAGGCTGCGTGAGGTTTGTGGAGCAGTAAGTGGAATGTTTATGGTAGCTGGAATAAAATATGGTTATATTAATCCGACAGATAAAATATCAAAGGCAGAGCATTATAAGCGCATTCAGCAGCTTGCTGAGCAATTTAAAGAGAGTAACGGTTCAATAATTTGCAGGGATCTTTTAGGATTAACCACGCAAAATGAAAGCTATATTCCAGAGACAAGAACTGATGAATATTATAAGAAACGTCCCTGCGCAGAGCTTGTTGGTGATGCGGCGGAAATCATGTATCAATTTATTGAAGCTAACAAAATAGAGGAACTCTGGGAAAGATTAACTTAATGAAGGAGCCAAAATGAAATTAAAAGTTTTAGTAGATAATAATACATACATTGACCAATATTATTGTGGAGAACCTGCTGTTTCGTATTATATTGAAGATGAGGATGCTAGACTATTATTAGATGTTGGATATTCTGATTTATTTATTAAAAATGCCAATGCATTAAATGTAGAGTTAAAAAAAGTAAATACCATTGTTATATCACATGGCCATGATGATCATACAAGAGGATTAAAATATTATTTTGAACATGATATCGCAGGTCAGATTTCTATTATTGCTCATCAAGATACATTTAAAGAAAAGGTGATAGACAACTTGAAAATTTGCTCTCCAATTTTGCAAGATGAACTAAAGGAAAAATGTAATCTAATCCTATCTAAAGAACCTAAAAAGGTCAGTGAAAATCTAATATTTTTAGGTGAAATACCTAAAATAAATGATTTTGAAAATAGAAAACCTATAGGTAAACAGGTTGAAGGTGAAATATTAGTAGAGGATTATGTAATGGATGATACGGCACTTGCGTATAAAAGTGAAAATGGTATCTATATTATTACAGGATGTTCTCACAGTGGAATCTGCAATATTGTAGAATATGCAAAGCAGGTCTGTAATGATAATAGAGTATTGGGGATTATTGGAGGATTTCATTTATTTAAAGTAAATGAACGAGTTCATAAAACTATAGATTATCTAATACAGAATAATATAAAAGAGTTATATCCCTGCCATTGTACTTCATTTAATGTTAGAGCGGAGATACATAAAACTTTGCCTGTAAAAGAGGTTGGAGTGGGTTTGGAAGTAAACTGGCAATAGTGAAATTAGAGAATGTATGCTATATGAACACATATTATAGTACTCGATTTAGCAATGTCGGTAATTTGACATAGAGGTTTTGTTTCAGAGCCGTTCAGGAGGGATGCATATGAAGACGATAGAAGTGGTTGCAGCAATAATAAAACATGACAATAAAATATTTATCACTCGTAGAGCTTACGGTGAATTCGAAAATATGTGGGAGTTCCCTAGTGACAAAATGGAAGCGGGAGAAACTCAGGAAAAACTTAAAGAGATATAAAATAAAGTGACTAGGAACTTTGACACACTTTCTAGATTTAAAACTTAAGATAATAATGTATACTGATAAAAGAATGAAAGAAAGTATAATCCATATAATTTCTATCCATGCCCTTATTTTGCAAACGCAGTAAGGTATAACCCATATAATGAGTTTGCCGCCAATGGAACAAGTGCATGTCCTTACTGCTTTAATCAACCAGGATTTAACCCGGATTTTTCAAGACAATTTGATGAACAGTATCATTCTTATGATAATGAATTGATGGTAATAGGCTGACGTACTAATAATTAGTTAATTAGTGCGTCAGCTTTTTGCACATAAAATATTGACATATAGTCAATGTTTAGGAATATGCTAAAGTTAATTAAGTTATTTATCAGCTTTAAGTTGTAGTCTCCAACTCCCTACTTCCTTTCAAATTGCTTTCTGTGCCTTTTCTATCATCATCTTTACAAGCTAGTGCTGTATAAAACGTAAAATAATCAGATAATATAAGTATATAAGAAAATGATTATTTTTGCTTGACTTCAATCATTCACCTGCTATAATTATACCTGTAGGGGGTATATTGAATATACTCTGAGAATTAATATATTATTAAATATTCATCAAGTTAAAAGGAGGCTTATATTATGTTAAATAATTTATATTTTGTATTCACACTTATCATTTTAGGTTTTTTCGTCTATAAAAAGTTTGCTTTTGTTGGAAATAAGAATGTAAAAAATATATCAGCAGAGAAAGCGCATGAGCTTATGAAAGAGAACAAAGATATTCTCATACTTGATGTTAGAACACCAGGGGAATTTAAGTCAGGACACATTCCGGGGGCTAAATCTGTGCCGGTAAGTAATTTTGCTTCAAGTATAGCCAAATTTGAGAAATACAAGGATAAACCTGTCATAGTTCATTGTGCCTCAGGCGGGAGAAGCCCATCTGCTGTAAAAGTTTTACTTAAAAATGATTTTAGCAAGATTTATCATATGAATCATGGGCTGAATGGATGGAAATATGGTTTAAAATAAATGAGGAATGTATTCTTTAACGAATACATTCCTTAAAAATATGCAAAGTTAAATTCTTGGAAAGGAAGGTAGTACTATGAGAAATAAAATCAGCAATCCCAAAAGTCAATTAGCTATGTTGCAGAGCTATATCGATTCCCCGAAAAAACAGCGGGAACTTTATCGTCGTACCTTGACTATAATTGTAATTTCACAGATTTTCGGCGGCGCAGGTCTTGCGGCAGGAATAACTATCGTAGCACTGCTTGGTCTTGGCTGGAACTTTGGATTAATTAGCGGTACAGCGCTCATAATAGATGCTACTGATATTGTTAACATACAGTAATTAAGGCTGAATTTTTAAAGAGAATGGCAAATTTTAAGTCTGGATTAAAAATAGGAGGGAACATGAAAAAATACAGACACACACTAATACTGAGCTTTTATCTATTAGGTACTTCTTTTATATTATATCTAATTAATTTTGCTATTTTTAGAGACTTCCATCATATAGCGATATTTGTAACTGAGGATCTGGCATTTATTCCAATTGAAGTATTAGTAACAGTTGTAATTATTGAGTCGTTACTAGGAAGAAGAGATAGAAAGAAAAAGAAGCAGAAAATAAATATATTACTTGAAGTATTTTTTGAAGAGGTAGGAAATGAACTTCTATGTAAGTTAGCTGCAAACGACAAAAATTGTTGTGAGTTTGAGTGTTTTACATTTGACATAGGTAAGTCTTTTGAGAATAATTTTGATAAATTAAAAAACACTATTAATAACCATAGGAATAGTATTGAGCTTGAACAACAAGATATAAATAGTATATATGAATTATTGTTAAGTAATAAGGATATTTTTGTAAAGTTTTTAGAAAACCCTTATTTAACAGAACATGATACATTTACAGATTTATTGCAGGCAGTTTCTCATCTATATCATGAAATAAGGTTTAGAAAAAATAATAATGCTTTTAGTGAAGCAGATATGATCCATCTAAGGGAAGATGCACAACGAGTATATAAGTATTTATCTGAAGAATGGTTAGTATACATGGATTATATTCAAAACGAGTATCCATTTGCATATAATCTTGCTATACAAAATGTACCGTTTGCAGAAATAAAACAAAAATAAGAAATATGATATAGCCATAGTAGTCAGCAGTCCTGCAGGAATAACAGCAGTAATCAATGCGAATTTAGGTGAATTATGCAAACAAAGGATAAAATTAATATTAAAACATAGGAAAATATATAATCCAGAAGAATAATAATCTGAAAATTGGAGGAGTATTTGATGAAGGTAAATGATGAAGAAAAGACCAAACAGATACTAAATAGATTATCTAGAATAATAGGACAACTTCAAGCAGTTAAACGCATGACTGAAGAAAAAAGAGAGTGCAGCGAAATATTGATTCAAATATCTGCTGCCAGATCAGCGCTTGAAAGTGTATCAAAATTGCTATTGCAGGATCATGTAAATACCTGCATACAAAAAGCTATTGAAAAAAATGATGATACCGCAATTAATGATTTGAATAATATTTTAAGTAAATTTCTATACTAGAATTATTTAACCTCATGTATCAAACTGGCACACATGGCGCTGTGAGAGTATGGAGGATAAGTTAATGTTACCCAAAAAGAAGTATAAATGCATCTACATGACCCATTTTACTTAACCCAAAAGCATTAATTATAATTACTAGGACTTATATCTATTAAGATTGGAGATTAATATTAAATGAATATAATAAGTTCACTTGATGCTATAGAAGAATTAATTAAGAATAATCAGATGGTACTTATATACTTTGGGAGTAACAGCTGCAATGTGTGCAGCGCTGTGAAGCCAAAAGTTGAAGAAATACTTAAAGATTACCCTAAAATTATTAGTGCACAGATAGATGTAGAAAAGTCGCTGGAAATTTCAGCATTCTACAATATATTTACTATTCCTGTAGTTCTTGTGTATATCGAAGGCAAGGAAATTGTCAGAGAGGGAAGGCATATTAGTATACTGGATATAAACAGCAAAATAGATAGGTATTACAATATGATTTTTTAAGAGAATGTCTTGTTTTCGGTACAGCTCTTACAAACTATGTAAATCTGCTAAATCCTTATTTGGAAAGATATTTATAATATGACATGCAGTTGTCAAGTTAAGAGTAATATACTTATTTCATTATAATATGAAAAGAGGTATATGAAATGAATTACGAATTAGTGCAACTTAAAGAAAAAAGGGTGGCAGGACTTAGAATTAGAACCAGCAACAGTGATCCAAACATGAGCAGAAGTATTGGTATGGCTTGGCACAGTTTTTTTTATGATGGGATATATTATTCCATACCTGATAAGAAAAATGATAAAAGCATAGGCCTTTATACAAATTATGAAAGTGATGTCAATGGATTATATGATGTAATGGTATGTTGTGAAGTTGAAGATACGGCAAGCCTGCCCGAGAATGTACAATCAGAAATTATCGCCTCTGGGAAATACGCAAAATTTATTGTTCGCGGCCACGTACAAAAAGCGGTAGGTGAATTTTGGATGAAGCTTTGGTCTATGGATTTAGATAGAAAATTCAGCTGTGACTTTGAAGAATATCAAAGTGGTGATATGGAGAATGCTGAAATACATATCTATATTTCTTTGAATTAGAAAACTAGTTATAGGTGAGAATTTCTAGGAACATTAGCACACTTTCTATATTTAGAACATAAGATAATAAGGTATTACTAATAAAGGAATGAAAGAATGTATAATCCATATAATTTCTATCCATGCCCTTATTTTGCAAATGCAGTAAGGTCTAATCAATATGACGAATATGCCCCCAATAGAACATGTGCATGCCCTTACTGCTTTAATCAACCAGCATTTAACCAGGATTTTTCAAGACAATTTGCTGAACAGTATCATTCTTATGATGATGAACTAGATGGCGATTCAAACTTTGACAATTCCCGCCCTGCTGGCAGCATGGTTCCGTTAAGGGATTATGGACCAGCCCCCTTTGTAATTGATATAGATGAAGCTACCAAGAGAAATAATAACTATCGAACAACTTTATGGACAGGTAAACATCTTCAGTTAACCCTGATGAGTATCAAGGTTAAAGAAGATATAGGACTAGAAGTTCACCCTGTAATTGACCAGTTTATTCGTGTCGAAGAAGGTCAGGGAGTGGTACAAATGGGACCGACTAAGAACAATTTAAATTTCCGAAGAAATGTTTCTGACGGTTTTGCTATATTTATACCTGCAGGTACCTGGCATAATGTAATCAATACAGGAAATAGACCACTTAAGTTGTACTCTATTTACGCGCCACCTCAGCACCCACATGGTACAGTTCACGGAACTAAGGCTATTGCACATGGTGGGGCAGCAAATCAGGAACGCTAATATTAAGGGTATTTTAACCTATACGTTGGCAATAAGTTTGCAACCTAGCTTTATTAACCATCAAATATATAAAATAATAAAAGAGTTAATTTATTAGGAGAGTGTCAATTTTTAGGCACTCTCTTTCTATGTACTACTTAATTATTTCATGCAGTGGTATAATAATTACATATTAAATTACAGAAGGAAAGATATATTATGGAAGAATCAAAGCTTATTGAAATAATAAAGAATAATCCTAGTGCTATAGCATATATAGATAATCCTACAGATGAGTTGAAGCTATTGGCAGTTAAAGCAAATGGAATTGCATTAAAAAATATTCATAACCCAACTAGAGAGATGCAGGAAGCAGCTGTAGACAATAATGGAAGGGCTATAGAATTTATAGACAATCCCTCAGAAGCTATGATGATTAAAGCAATAAATGCTGGATGGACTAATCTGGAGTTTATCAAGAATCCAACAGATAAAATTATAAAATTAGCTATAAATCAAGCAGGGTGGGCTATTAAATATATTAGTAATCCAAGTGAGGAATTGCAGTTATTAGCTGTAAGGAAAAATTACGATTCAATAAAGTTTATTAAGGAGCCTTATGAGAGCGTAAAAGAAGAGGCTGTTAAAATAAACTATGAGGCACTGAGATATATAAATTCACCTTCGCCTAATACAGAATTTATAGCTATAAAGAATGATGAAAAGGCTATTAATTTTATAAGGAATTTAGAGAAGGATAAAATACTAGAATTTTTAAGAGTAAACTTTTTAGTGATTAAATATGTTATAGGAAAAATAACCAAGGATGAATTAGAACAATTGCTTAAGGAACAATTATCAAAGGAAGATATTGATGAGAAATATGTAAGAGATTTTCTAAGTTATAACAATATTGATAGGAACATTGATATTATGCCAGAGGATAAGGTAATGTTTATTTATAAATACGGAAGTAAAAAGGCTAAAAAAATAGCTGTAGATGAAAAGCTGAAGATGATATAGGGAGGAGTTACATTGAATTTTACAGATACATTAAAAAGCATTGAATTAGTACTAGCTACAGGAGAAGTACCACTAATAGTTGGTGAAAGCGGTATTGGAAAAACAGCTTTGGCTAGGAAAATTGCTGAAGAAAATAACTATAGTTTAATTGTAATTGACGGTAATCTGCTTAAAGAAGGTGAGATAGGAGGTCTTCCAACCGTAGAAGCCTATGAAGCAGTGGATAACAAAGGAGACAAGGTTTTAAAGAAAACTACTGTGTATGCAGTTCATAATAAGCTAAGGGAAATTGACGAAGAAATATTCAAAGGCAAAACAGTTCTTTTGTTTATAGACGAGATAAATCGCTGCGAACATACAGTACAGCAGGAACTTATGAACTTGATATTAAATAGAGAAATTAATGGGTATAAGCTCCATAGTAGTGTGAGAATATTAGCAGCTATGAATCCTTCAAATAAATATGGCAGTGATTTTGATTATCAGGTTGTAGATATGGATGCAGCGCAGGAAAACAGATTTGTGTGGCTGTATATGGAACCGGATTACAGTCAGTGGTTAGACTGGGCGGCAGAGGCTGGAATTGAGCAGAAGGTCATAGAGTTTATCTCTACCTTTCCGGAATATTTACATAAAATAAACGAAGATGATGTAAGAGCAACTCCAAGAAGCTATGAAAGAATTTCTAGCGCTTATAAAATTTATAAGGAGAAAAAGGCTTCAATACCTAGAGCTGTCTTTTTAAATGTTATAAAAGGAAATGTAGGAAGTTTAATAGCTGAGGAGTTTGTAAGTTTTATAGAATCGGAGCATAAGCCTTTAGTATCCTATGAAGAGGTTTTTTCAGGAGATTATTTAAATGAAGCTATTATAGAAAGAGTAAAAAGCGAAAGTCATACAAGACTTTATTTATCAGTAAAGAATATTTTGAAAAACTTAGAAGCAAATATAACTGATAATACTAATTATTTAATTAACAGACTTATTGAGCTTTTGAAAATATATCCTGCAGATTTAAGAGTGGGAATTATGAAGGATATTAGAAATAGTTATACTGAAATATATAAGCATGCTATAGAAAATGAAGGTTTCGTAGAAGCATATTTTGAATCCTATAATTTAGCAAGGTGATGATATATGGAAAATTATTTAGAAGTTCAGATAAAGGAGCTTTATGAAAAGGCAAATAAAATTACTGATGCTTTTTTCAAAACAAATTATAAATTTGGGACAAAGGTACCAGAAGATTTTAAGGAAGAGTTTTTTAACCTTATAGATAAAGTTAGTTTGAGTCTCATGAAGGACAAAGATAATTTCTATGGATACTTTTTATTTCAGATGGCTAGAGAAATAAGATTTGATATAAGCAGTGCTACTGCTGTGAATTTTAAAGGAGCTAAATATGTTATATATTTTAATCCTATAATTTTTTTGAATCTTAATTTAAAACAAATGGAAAGTAGCATAAAACATGAAATACTCCATGTTTTATCATTGCATTTATTGAGAGCAAAAGAATTCAAAAGGAACTATAGTACTCTGGCTGTTAATATGGCAATGGATATAGTAGTAAATACATATTTAGATAATCTGCCGCCATATGCTACTACTTTGGATTGGGTTAATTTAAAGTATGCTTTAACTCTCCTGCCATATAAACCCTTCGAATATTATATAGAAAAGCTTCAAACTGCCATAGACTTAGCAGAAGAAGAGGAAGAGGGTAAAGAGGACACAGAGGAAGCTGATAACAAGGGTGAAGAAATAGAGACTGAATTTAATCCTGAAAACACCCATGATATTTGGGAGGAATCCAGTGAAATAGATGAAAAAACCCTTAAAGAATTTACTGAGAAGTTTATCAGTAATGCTCAAAAGGGTACAATACCTGATTATTTAGAAAGCATGATAACATCGCTTAAAAACAGTAATGGTGAGCTGCCTTGGAATTTATATCTTAAAAGGTTAATGGGAACTGTAGAAAGTGATAAAAAGAAGACCATAACAAGAAGAAACAGAAGGCAGCCAGATAGATTGGATTTAAGGGGTGAACTAAGGGGGCATAAAGCAAAAATTGCTGTTGTCATTGACATAAGTGGAAGCATTAGTGATGAGGAATTTATTCAGGCTATTAAAGAAGTAATTAACATAGTAAAAAATTACAAGCATGAAATTACCATTATAGAATGTGACGATGAAATCAGGCGTGTATATAAAATCAGATCCGTAAAGGATATTAGAGAAAGAATAAATGTAAGAAACGGTACTAGATTCAGTCCTGTTTTTGAATATGCTAATAAAAATAAAATAAATTTGTTGGTGTACTTTACTGATGGCAAAGGCGAAGACAAGCTTCTAACAGCACCAAGAGGGTATAAAACTTTATGGGTTATTTCTGGAAGGGGAGATAAGCTTTCTCTAAAGGAACCTTATGGCATTATCAAGAAACTCAATCACATTGCAATAGAAGATGAAATACCGGATGTTAATGAAACCATAAGAAGCGGATATTCAATGATGCATCAGGAACCAGAGCAGATTTGAATTATTTTTTGTAAGCGTATGTAGTGAATTTGGGAAAAGTGTGATAAAAGGCTCCTGATACTTCAATATCATTCATAATAATTCAAATATTGCGATTATACTATAATTATTGATAAATTGTAAATAAATTGTTATAATTGTGTTACAATTACAACTAGGAGGGGTATTATGGAAGATAAAGCGAAGAAGAAATTTTATAAAAAGTGGTGGTTTTGGGCAATAATTATAGTATTATTTATCGGAGCTGCTGCAAGTAGTGGAGGTTCAAAAGACAAAAGTAGTGACACAAGCGCATCTAAGAATGATAGTACTGCAACATCCAAAACAGATAATAAAGAATTAACTGAAAAGGAAAAGGCTGATAAAGAAGCAAAAGCAAAAGCGCAGGCTGAAGCTGATAAAAAAGCTAAAGAAGAAGCAGCAAAAAAAGCTGATGAAGAAGCAAAAGCAAAATCAGAGGCAGATGCTAAGAAGTGGCAAGACTTTGCTGCTAAAAACACTAAGCAGTTTTCAGCTGGAGAGTATACTATAGGTACTCATTTAGATGCTGGTACATATGATGTTACTTTCAATGGCAGTGGAAACTTTACTGTTAAAGGTAAAGATGGAACTTTACTATCAAATGAAATAGGTGGTTCTGAAATTGGGGTATCAAAATATAGAGCTGTAATGGTTGATGGTTCTAAATTCAAAGCTGAGGGTATGGGTATAAGTGTCCAACCAGTTAAAAATACATTGATGCCTTATGGAAATGCAACAATATATGCAGGTTATTGGATTGTTGGAAAAGATGTTACCAAGGGAAGATACAAGGCTGCAGCTGCTAGTGGCAGTGGCAACTTTATAATATTGGGCAATGATGGTTTACCAAAAACTAATGAAATCTTAGGAGACAGTGGTGTAAAAGAAGTTGTTATTGACTTAAGTGATAATGATCTTATTCAGGTATCCAGCTTAAATCAAGTTAATTTGACACCTACTAATTAAATATAATAAAAAACCAACTCTTAAAATTGAGAGTTGGTTTTTTATTATAGAAAAGCATATATCGTATAAATATTTAACAAACCAATTGATAAGAACGTTAGTCGTGTGGTATAGAGAAACAATATGAAGTTGAAAATACTGGACATGAAAACCATTTGATGCTGGCAATCATAATAAATTGTGTAGATAATATTGCAATAATTCTCAAGATGATTATCGTAATTATGACAGAATAACATTTTATTTTTAATTGAAATGAAGAAAATGTTGCAAATATGTTAAATATGTATTAATATATAACGGTAAAATTAAATAATTCAGATGAAGATAGCGGGAGAGTTATGGCTGTGGTCATTCACCGAAGAAGTAAATCTTTCAGGTACCTATTTAATTATAGAGATGACCGCTATTGGATGAATCCTTGGAGAGACTCAGAGTGAGCACCGAAGGAGAAAGTCGTATGACGAAACTCTCAGGTAAAAGGACAGGGGAC
>JAUZPI010000010.1 GCA_030706015.1 Bacillota bacterium | reverse complement strand
ATCCCATTCACCACCATATTTATTAAATGTTAATCTACGACTCTATATAAATTAAGGGAAGGGTCAAACCCATCCCTTATATATTATACATTATATTTACTATTTGTCATCTTCCACTTTGAAGTCAGCATCTACTACGTTATCATCCTTTGGTGCCTCTTGGCCTGCTGCGCCGCCAAATCCTGCTCCATCTGCTCCTTGAGCAGCTGCATCAGCTTGATACATTTTTGATGATACTGCATAGAATGCTTCTGTTAATTCTTCAGTAGCTTTCTTAATTGCTTCTAAATCTTCTCCATCTTTTACTTTCTTAACAGCTTCTACTTTAGCCTCGATGTTTGATTTATCTTCAGCAGAAACCTTATCTCCAAGATCTTTTAATGCTTTTTCAGTTTGATATACCATTTGATCCGCATTATTCTTTACTTCTATAGATTCTTTTCTCTTTTTATCTTCTTCTGCAAATTTTTCTGCATCTTTAACAGCCTTATCTATTTCATCATCACTTAAGTTTGTTGAAGCTGTAATCGTGATATTTGCTTCTTTACCTGTTCCCTTATCCTTAGCTGAAACATTTACTATACCATTTGCATCTAAGTCAAATGTAACTTCTATTTGAGGGATTCCTCTTGGTGCTGGTGCAATACCTGAAAGAGTAAATCTACCTAATGTCTTGTTATCTGCAGCCATTTGTCTTTCACCTTGAACAACATGAATTTCAACTGATGTTTGACCATCTGCTGCAGTTGAGAATATTTGGCTCTTTCTTGTTGGGATAGTTGTATTTCTTGGTATTAATGGAGTTGCTATTCCTCCCATTGTTTCTATACCAAGTGTTAGTGGAGTAACGTCAAGAAGTAATACGTCTTTAACATCACCAGTTAATACACCAGCTTGAACAGCTGCACCTACAGCAACACATTCATCTGGGTTAACTCCTTTTGATGGATCTTTTCCAGTAAATTCTTTAACAGCATCTTGAACAGCAGGTATTCTTGTTGATCCACCTACAAGTAATACTTTGTCTATTTGATTAATTGTTAAGCCTGCATCTTGTAGCGCTTTTCTCATCGGTTCAATACTCGCTTGAACTAAATCATGAGTTAATTCATTGAATTTAGCTCTAGTTAAATCCATATCAATGTGCTTTGGACCAGTTGCATCTGCTGTTATAAATGGTAAATTTATATTAGTTGTTGTTGAAGCTGATAATTCAATTTTAGCTTTTTCAGCAGCTTCTTTCAATCTTTGAAGAGCCATTTTGTCGTCTCTTAAATCTATACCATATTCATTTTTGAATGTTTGTGCTATATGGTCTATGATTTTTTGGTCAAAATCATCTCCACCAAGACGAGTGTTACCATTTGTTGATTTAACTTCGAAAACTCCATCTCCAAGTTCAAGTATAGATACGTCAAAAGTACCTCCACCTAAGTCATATACAAGAATCTTTTGATTTGTATCCATTTTATCTAAGCCATACGCTAATGAAGCTGCTGTTGGTTCATTTATTATTCTTAGAACTTCAAGACCAGCTATTCTTCCAGCATCTTTAGTTGCTTGTCTTTGGCTGTCATTGAAATATGCTGGTACAGTTATTACAGCTTGAGTAACTGATTCACCTAAATAAGCTTCAGCGTCAGCCTTTAATTTTTGAAGTACCATAGCTGATATTTCTTGTGGTGTATACTCTTTATCATCTATTTTAACCTTATGGTTTGTTCCCATATGTCTCTTTATTGATATTATTGTTTTATCTGGATTTGTAATTGATTGTCTTTTTGCTACTTGACCCACTAATCTAGAACCATCTTTTTGGAATGAAACTACTGATGGAGTTGTTCTTGCTCCTTCTGCGTTAGCAATAACTACTGGATCCCCACCTTCCATAACTGCTACACATGAATTTGTAGTTCCTAAATCGATACCTATTACTTTTCCCATTTTATAATAACCTCCTTAAAATTGCGGTTTCATATGTTAAATTTTAATCTATTAATACATTGAACTAATTAGCTACTTTAACCATGCTATATCTTAAGACTTTATCTCCTCTTTTATAGCCTTTTTGGAATACTTCAACTATTTGTTGTTCACCAAATTGATCATCATCTATATGCATTACTGCATTGTGAGTATTAGGATCAAACTGTCCATCAGTTGATACTTCTTCAATGCCTAGTTTTTCTAAAGCATTTTGGAACTGTCTCATAGTCATTTCTATTCCCTTTTTTAAATCTTCAACGCTTCCTTCAACTGAAATTGCTCTTTCTAAATTATCTAGTACAGGAAACATCTCTTTTAATACATCTGCACAAGCATCAGTATATATACCTTCTTTTTCTTTTATTGTTCTTTTTCTATGATTTTCATACTCAGCTGTTGTCCTTAATAGTCTTTCCTTTATAGTTTCCAATTCATTACTAAGCTTTATATTTTCATCAGCTAGTTTTGAATTTGAATGTTTTACCTCTTCTAATTCTTTTTGTAAAGCTTCTTTTTCATCTTTCACGTTTATGCCCTCAAATTCTTCATCTTCTGCTCTTTCAGCTTCCTCAAGAGTTTCATCAGCTTCAGAGCAGCAATTATTACTTTCACAGTTACATTGTTGCTTAGTTTCAACCTCATTCTCAATACTTTCAGTATTGTTTTCCTTTTCTATCATGCTTTCACCTCTTACCCATTGTCAGTATAATTTTTATTAATGTTATCATTGATGGTCCTAACAATGCTTGTTACCATTGAAACTACTTTAGAATATGGAATCCTTGTAGGCCCTACAACTCCAATTGAACCTAAATTTCTATCGTTGAGTTTATAAACTGCAGTAACTATGCTGCAGTCTTTTGCACTCTCAACTGTATTCTCTGTCCCTATACTTATGTTTAAATTACTATTGGATATCAAAAGATTTTTTAAGTTCTTAGAGTCACTCATCAACGATAAGAATTCTCTTGCTTTATCAATGTCCTTATATTCAGGATAATTGAATATATTGTTTGATCCCTGTGTATAATACTCAGATGAGTCTGAAGATTTTAAACTATCATATAAAACAGGGATTATGGCATCAAATACGCCATCATAGTTATACAATTCACTTTTCAGATTAGTTATAACTTCAAGATTTATATCTTCTATAGTTAAATTTCTTAATCTAGAATTTAAGATGTTATTTAGTTTCAATAAAGCAGTTTCCTCAATCATCTTATTTACTCTTATAACATTGTTTCTAATAAGACCACTATCAGTAACTACAATAGAAAGCACATCAAACTTATCTATATTAATTAATGTTATAGACTTTAAACGACTTTTTTTAATAGACGGTGTCTTTACTATACAAGTTAGCTGTGTAAGTTCAGAAAGCAGTGTAATTGCTTGTTTAACTATCTTATCTGCCTCATACAAAGCTGCATCCACTAATTGGCTTTTAATTATAAGTTCTTCCTCAGGTGATAACTGGGGTATATGCATAAGTTTATCCACGTATAATCTATAACCCCTATCAGAAGGTTTTCTTCCGGATGAACTGTGAAGCTGCTCTATATATCCCATCTCTTCTAAATCAGCCATTTCATTTCTTATGGTTGCTGAACTAATGCCTAAGTCGTATTTTTTTGCTATGGTTCTGGAACCCACAGGCTCTGCGGTTTCTATATAATCATTAATTATAGCCTGAAGTATTCTTATTTTTCTTTCATCCATTTCCATATTATCACCTCTTTATTAGCACTCAACGTTGTTGAGTGCTAACGACTATGTCATAAAAATATCATTCTACATTTTATTTGTCAACTTTTTATGAAAATAATATTATACTCATTTTGCCCGATTATAGGCAATTTATTGCAATTATCTTTTTTAATCTTAAATTTTCTATTAATATCTATATTAAATATTTTTATTAGAGTATAAAGTCAGACATTACAACGTTTGATACCTCTATTCCCTTAGCTGATAAATACAATTTATCTTCCTTTTTAATCAACAAATTTAAGTTAATATATTTATTTATAACATCACCATATACCTGAAATATGTCCTTTTTAAATCTATGACTAAATTCTGAAATAGAAATCCCCTCAGTCTTTCGAAGCCCCATAAACATAAATTCTTCCATATCATCTTCTAAGGAATTTTCATAAACCTCAACTATACTTTTCTTACTGTTATTAATAAGGTGTATATATTTTTCCACATCCTCTACGTTTCTATACCTTACACCATTTATATAGGAATGTGCTGCTGCTCCGCATCCATGGTAGTCACCTAAATTCCAATACACTAAATTGTGTTTACACTCCTTATTAGTTTTTGAAAAATTGGAAATTTCATATTGATGATATCCTTTAGCTTTCAGAATTTCTAAAGCTTTTTGATACATAATTCTCTCATTATCTTCATCAGGCAGCCTTAGGTTGCCTGACTCATACATGGCATAGAAGGGAGTACCCTCCTCTATAATCAAACTATAGCAGGATAAATGTTCCGGATTAAGACTTATAACCTGTTCTAAAGTGCTAGTCCATTGCTCTATAGATTGATTTGGCAGCCCAAACATTAAATCTATATTTATATTTTTAAAGCCAGCAGTTCTCGCCATTCTATAGGATGCATTAAAATCCTTAATATTATGAATTCTTCCAAGTCTTTTAAGCATTACATCATCGTAAGACTGAAGACCAATGCTTAATCTATTAATACCCATTTGCAGGAAGAACTCCAGTTTTTCCTGGCTAAATGTTCCTGGATTACCCTCTACAGTAAATTCCAAATCATTATGCAAATTTAGCGTAAATATACTTTCTTTCAGTAGTTTCCAAGCCTCTAAAGGTAAATAGGTGGGAGTACCCCCACCTATAAATATAGTTTTTATTTTTAAATCTCCTAGAGATCTAATTTCCTTTGACAAGGCCCTGGTATAATCCATCATGCATTTTTCTTTTCCACTGAAAGAAGGAAAATCACAGTATAAACACTTTTGCTTACAAAATGGTATGTGTATATAAAGTGCTACATCTTTCATTATCCCTTACCTTCTCGTTTAAATATTAATTAATCTACCTTTAATATTGACATAAATGCTTCCTGAGGCACTTCAACACTTCCTACCTGCCTCATTCTCTTCTTACCTTCTTTTTGCTTTTCAAGAAGCTTTTTCTTTCTAGATATATCTCCACCATAACATTTAGCAAGAACGTCTTTTCTCATTGCCTTTACTGTTTCCCTTGCTATTACTTTAGCTCCCACAGCCGCTTGTATAGGGATTTCAAACAACTGTCTTGGAATAATTTCTTTTAACTTTTCAGCAATACCTCTTCCTCTTGTATAAGCTCTTTCTTCAGGTACTATCATTGATAGGGCATCTACTACTTCAGCATTTAGCAGTATATCTAACTTAACAAGCTTAGATCTTACGTATCCATCTAGTTCATAGTCAAAAGATGCATATCCTTTAGTTCTTGACTTAAGAGCATCAAAGAAATCATAAATAATTTCATTTAAAGGAATTGTATATTTAATCATTACTCTTGTGGTTTCAATATAGTTCATGTCGATAAATATGCCTCTTCTTCCTTGACATAATTCCATTACCGCTCCTACATAGTCTGAAGGAGTTATGATTGAAGCTGTAACTACTGGTTCTTCCATATAATTAATTTCCGTAGTAGCAGGCATATTCGTAGGATTAGTCAGTTCTATTACTTCTCCGTCAGTTCTAGTAATCTTGTAAATAACAGATGGTGCTGTTGTAATTATGTCTAGATTAAACTCTCTTTCTAGTCTCTCCTGAATAATTTCCATATGCAGAAGTCCTAAGAATCCACACCTAAAACCAAATCCCAATGCTATGGATGTTTCAGGTTCAAAATTTAATGCAGCATCATTAACCTGAAGCTTTTCCAATGCGTCTTTTAATTCTCCATATTTAGCTCCATCCACTGGGTAAATACCGCTGTAAACCATTGGAACTGCTGGTCTATAACCTTTTAATGCTTCTTTTGCTGGTCTGGCTGCTTCTGTTATTGTATCCCCAACTCTAGCATCCCTTACGTTTTTAATTGATGCAGTTATGTATCCCACATCTCCAGCTCTTAATTCCGATGTAGGAAAATAATTAGGTGTAAATATCCCTACCTCTGTAACCTCATATTTTTTACCTGTTGCCATCAATTGTATAACAGTACCCGGCTTTACCATACCATCTTTTACTCTTATATAGCATACTACGCCTTTATAACTATCATAATAAGAATCAAATATAAGTGCTTTTAAAGAATCACTTTCATCCCCTGATGGGGCTGGGACTTTCTCTACAACAGCCTCTAACACATCTTCAATGTTAAGACCAGTCTTTGCAGAAATAAGAGGCGCATCTTCAGCATCTATACCAATGATATCTTCAATTTCCTTCTTGATTTCATCCGGTCTTGCACTAGCTAAATCTATTTTATTTATTACAGGAACAACCTCTAATCCATGATCAACAGCCAAGTAACAATTTGCTAAGGTTTGTGCTTGAATACCTTGTGTAGCATCAACTACAAGTATAGCTCCTTCACAAGCTGCTAAACTTCGAGAAACTTCATAATTAAAATCGACATGTCCTGGTGTGTCTATTAGGTTTAAGATATATTCCTCTCCGTTTGCTCTTCTATATACTAACCTCGCCGCTTGGGATTTTATTGTTATTCCTCTTTCCCTTTCTAATTCCATGTTATCTAGAACTTGTTCTTCCATTTCTCTCTTAGTTAGGGTACCAGTCTTCTCCAATAATCTATCCGCAAGAGTAGATTTACCATGATCAATATGTGCAACTATGCAAAAATTTCTTACATGCTTTTGTCTTTCCGTTTGCATTACATTCTACCCCCAGTCTATAATAAGTCAGCTTAAATTATACCATATCCCTGTCGGTATATGTCAATAAGAACAATTTAAGATATTCTATTCCTTCATTGAACTATAACCACTAAAAAGACTTTTAATTGAATCTTTCACTTTAACTATTTCATCAATACCTTCTTCGAATTTAGTTGCTGCTTTATTTGTAAAACTGCTAATACTTCCTATTGCATTATTTATTATTTTATAATTTATATATACTTTGTAGTTTCGTGTTTCTAATCTGAAGTCAAAAGGATTTAGATTAAATAAAATTCTTTCTCTTGGTACATATTGAGGTTTTACAATACCTGACACTTCCGTATTTTTATACTTTTCAGCATTTATGCTCTTTTCTTCCAAGCTATCTAATTCCTTTTCCATGTCATCTAAATCGTAAATTCTATATCCACCTTCAGCATTATTACTACTGGCTTCTACTGAATCATATATCATCCTATTTAGTTCTATATTATTTACAATTATGCTGTAAAAAACTATAATTATTAAACTAATTATTAGAAGTGTGGTTTTTTTTCTAAACACAAAAAGTACCTCCTTTATTGAAAGCTCAATTATAAGGATGTACTTTTTGAATACATATTATACACCTTAGTCCAATTAATACCTGCTACGTCATGTAGCTTATCTCTTTCCATTGAGATATTCTGCAATTACTCTAGCTAAATATTTAGTTGTGGCTTTTGCCTCTGTTAAATCATTACAGTCCGACCCCACTTCAACAAGAAAGGCATTATTACTTTTTGCTTGATTAAAATAATTAGTTCCGTAATCATAATAATAAATATCACTGCATAGTCCTGGGAAATACTTTTGACTAATACCCACCAGAGAGTTTACTAAAGCTATGTTCTTATCGTAATGCGGATTTTTTCTTGCCATTACAAACATGAATTTAGCCACTGTCTCTCCATTAATCTTTGCTGTAACAAGTTTTCTATCCTCTACAGAATCCCTATGCAAATCAATAATCATTTTAAAATCTTTATATTTAGATAAGTACTTATCTACTGTTTGTCCAGACTTTGTATATGCCTTATTATAATTTTCTACATCATGAACAGTTTTATCATGAATAACACTTATACCATAATCATCTTGAAGTTCTTTAGACAATTCATCCCCAACTGCAACTACACTTTTACTTGGATCTAAACTTTCCGAAGCAGCTGGTCTGTAACTTTCTGAAGTATGCGTATGATAAATAAGAATTTCAGGTTTTGAAGTATCAAGAGTTTTCTTTAGACTAGGATTGTAAACCTTTAAGTCTTGCTGACTAATATTACTACTACTTTGATCTTCTGGTTTTTTTGAAATGTCCCTATTGTCCAACACAAACTTGTCTACATCAGTTATATCTTCAGTATTATCAGCTACAATCCTGCTGTAGCCACTTCCATCTAAACATGACAGCTCTTTTCCCAGCAGCTCCTCAGGGTTACTAATATTAATTCCAAAAATACTCAAGATTTCCTTACCAATAGAAAAATTATTTTCTGCCATAGTTTCTTCATCAAAATTAGTTTCTTTTATGCCAGGTATAGTATAATTTATTATTTGCACATAAAACATGTTTCTTTTAGTGTCTGCTTCAGTTTTAGCTCTTACAGCACTAGCTAAACACATAAGTGCAATAATACTAGCAATGAGGACTAATATCCCTATAACTTTACCCCTTTCCTTTTCAATAGTCATCCACACTATCTCCCCTTGCTTATTTAATTATTTTATTCCAGCCTGTATATAATATACATATGTGAAATAGTGTGGATTTATTCTAATTAACAAATTGATTGATATAATCTAACTCTAGAGTTGGCTGAAGTGCCAAATTTATTCCATTTGCTATAACTCTGGACAGAGCGTCTATTACAGTATCTACCTCCTTAGGTGTAACCATAAGATTACCCACATAAGGATTTAATATCTCTTCAATCATCCTATACTTTTCAGTCTTATCAATAGAATTTAACATATCGTAAAATTTACTGCCGCTTGTTGCCTGTTTTATCATTTGGTCTAAAACTAAGTCAATAGTATCATTTGCCATAGTTGCAGCGTCTACCACTGTTGGTACTCCAATAGCAATTACCGGAAGTCCTAAAGTTTTTTGGCTAAGCTCCATTCTTTTATTTCCTACACCTGAACCTGGAGAAATACCTGTGTTCCCTATTTGGATTGTTGAATTTACCCTATCCATTTTTCTTGATGCCAAGGCATCGATACAAATAATTACATCCGGCTTTATTTTATCTACAACACCCTTTAAAATCTCACCCGTTTCCATTCCTGTAAGACCTAACACTCCTGGGGCAAATGCACATACAGGTCTTATTTCTTCATCTATTTTATCAGGAACTAGCTGCTTCAAATGTCTTGTTACCATAATCTTAGAAACAACCTTTGGACCTAAGGCATCAGGAGTAACATTCCAATTTCCAAGACCCACTACTAGCGCTGTCATACTCTTTTCAAGACTAATCAATTTTGATAATTCGTCAGATAAAACCCTGCTTACTAGATCCATGGTATCACCATCATAGTGAGTTAGTTTGGGTATATCAATAGTAATGTATGTTCCTTGGGGTTTACCCATTTTCCTTTCACCAGTTTCATTAACTATTCTTACATCAGTAATCCTTATATCTCCTTGTCTGCTCTCAATCACTTCAACCCCAGGCAGCTCCTTATTTTCCTTTGCATATATCTCCTTTGCTTCCACTGCTAAATCTGTTCTAATACTGATCATAAACTCACCCCTTAAAACATTTGATTTCTAGTATAATTTTGCTCTATTTTGTATTATTTATGTCTATATTTCACAAAATATATAGAAGAACCTCATTTTTTTTTATTTTCACTGGCTCTTTTTTTATAAATATTGATTTATTTACTAACTTATACTTGAAGGCTGTAAATTTTAGTGCTATAATATCATGTGTTGAATAAAACTCGTACGCAGATTTCCCCAAAACTGCATGAGGCCTTATAAATTATAAGGGGGTGAAAAGGAATGGCAAATATTAAATCAGCTAAAAAAAGAATTAAAGTTATAGAAACTAAAACTTTAAGAAATAAGATAATAAAATCAGCTTTAAAAACTACTATAAAGAAGTTTGAAACTGCTGTTGGTGCAAAAAACGTTGAAGAAGCTAAAGCAAACTTTGTTGCTGTAGTTAAATCTTTAGATATGGCAGCATCAAAAGGAATAATACATAAAAACAAGGCAGCTAAGAAGAAATCAAGATTAGCAGCTAAATTAAATGCTTTAACAGCTTAATAAATAAACCGGTGTTAACCCACACCGGTAATTTATTTTTTTGACCTTTTTCTATTTTCTATACTCTTACAGTACCTATCATTAACATCTCTATTTGTATTCTATTTTCTGAACTTGAACTCTTAAGCATTTTTTCTGTTTCTAGGCATAAATCTAATATCCTCTCAAGTTGAACAAGGGAAAATTTCTTACACTGCCCCATCATCTTTTCGCAAATAAAGGGATGAAGCTTTAGTTCAGAAGCAAGAGTCTCCTTGCCCTTACCTTCAGCCATACCTATTTTTAAACTTATTAAGATTTTGAATTGTCTTTCTATCATAGCTAGAATAGATGTTTCTTTTTCCCCTCTATATATTAATTCATTTAATACATCTAAGGCTTTCTCTACCTTTTTCTGAGATAGAAAATCTACAAGATTAAATACATCATTATCACTTTTTTGCGGCAGCAGTGATAATATATCTTCTCTAGATATTTCTCTTTCTCCGGTATAACAACAAAGCTTTTCCACTTCGTTAATAATTATATCCATGTTATTTTCTACTTCATTACAGAAAAGACCTAATTCTATTTTACCAATATCTTTTCCCTTTGCGTCAAATACTTCTTTCACCTTTTTTTGAAGTGCTGCGCCTTTAAGTTTTGTGAATTCAACTACACATGCCTTTTTGTCCATTTTTTTTATCTTATAACTAGGTTTTTCTCTATCATTTTCATAAACATAGTACATTATTAAAATACAGCGTTCTGGGATATTATCAAGAAATTTCTCTATTTCCTTTAATATATCACTTCCAGCTCTATTTCCACCCTTGGGCTTATCCAAAAGGAAATCTGCTCTGTACACTACCACGACTTTTTTATCACTCATGAAAGGAAGGGTCTCACAGGCATTATATATGGCGTCTGCACTAACAGAAGCTCCATCAAATTGAACATAATTCAAATCAAAAAAATCTTTATTTATAACTTTATCTGCAATATTTCTTATATTTTCTTTTATTAACTCCTCATTAAAACCACAAAGTAAGTAGCAGTTATGAAGTTTTCCTTTCTTTATGTTTTCTTCTAAATCAACAAAATTAATCAATTATATCTCCCATCCTTTAATCTTCCAATGCTATTATCCTACCAGAAATAACTTTAAAAACTATACTTTCCTTTGGTAATTCATATTTCTTATATTTCTTCTTATCTATTTTTATTATATCATAACTATTTCTTGAAGTTATACCTTTGTAGTAAACATAACCTTCATTAGTATATATAATTTTTTTATCCCCCTCACTTAACTCAATATAATTTCTATTTTCATCAATATTAAATTTATATTTGTTTAAGGTTATAAGAAAAATACCCGATTCACTTTCCTTAAATATCCCTACTCTTAATTTTTGTTTTAATTCATTTCTTTCTTGGATGGTTAATTTTCCTTTAGATAAATAGATGCTTTTAAATTTATAGTTAATAATCATACCTTCACCACCGGAAGTTACTACATAATGTAATTCTGGAAAGAAATAATAGTTTTGCATTATTACCAAGATTAGTACTATTATAGGAATATATCTGGCCTTTTTATAACCGTACTTCACAAATAAATAACATAAATATACTATAATTAACCCCAATGCCTCTATATATGTCATATATACTATGTTAGGTGTAATCTCCATTAGAAACTTAGTAATTTGATTAATGATTAGCATAATCATTAATAGTAACTTACATAAAACCGTAAATACTGGTTCTGAGAAAAATACTATTATGGCTAAATTGCCTAATATCACAATTGCAGAATAAAATGGTACCAATATTAGATTTCCTATTATAAAACCACCGCTAAAATTTTTGAGAGTAAAAGCTGCATAAGGCATTGAAAAAACTTGTGCACTAAGGGTTACACTCAATGGTTCATTTATTTTTTGAGGTAGTCGATATAAAGCTCGTGAAATCTTTTTGTAGTAAAGTAAAATACCTAAGGTAGCTAAATAAGAAAGCATAAATCCAATATCAAAGATATAATATGGTTTTAGTATCAGCAGCATACATGCAGATAAACTTAAGGATGAATAGCTGTCGTAATTTTTATAATTTTTTTTTGACAGCTTAAATACTGCAATCATTATAAAAGATCTAACAGTTGCTGATAAAGATCCTGTAAATATTACATAAAATAGAGATATAAAAATAGCAGGCCATAACCCAAATATTTTCTCTAATATCTGATAGATCAATGCAATATGCATACCTGATACAGATACAGCATGAACAACTCCCAACTGTTTAAAATTATTTTTTGCATCCTCGGGCAGGTTTTTTGTATCTCCAACACATAGTGACATTATGATTCCAGCATCATCTTTTCCAAGATAAACAGAAAACTTATTATATATGTTTTCTTTAAAATTACTTATCTTATACAATAACCCCTGCCGCCTATCTTTGACCTGTTCAATATTGTATGAACCAATTATACCTCTCTCATAATTATTTTCCTTTTTTAAACTCCCTTTAACGCTGATTTCTTCCCCTTCCTTAATTGATGATAGATTCCCAGTAAGATTAATAAGTCTCCCCTGACAGCTCCCTACTCCATAAAACCGTTCCTTTTGAAGAACCTGTATTTTCACAATTTTACTTGGCGGCATAGTAAAATTAAAATACATCATAAAGCTAATAATCCCCATAATATAAAAGGAATATATAAATGGTACATATTCTCTTTTCACTTTCAAATAAATTGTAATTAAAAAAGATGCAGTAAGAACTGCACCAATAATATTATTAAATATAAAACAGTAAGCAGTATAACATCCTATAAATAATGAGAAACAATAAAATACTAATGGTCTTTTAATCATTTTCTATATACATTTAAGGAATCGGGTACATTATATTGATCTAGTTTATGTTCTCTTTCCATATCTACTTCAATTGCTAATCTAATTAGCTGCTGATCTGCATCTGTATCCACGCTGATTACCTTAGGTATACCATCTCTGCCTGTCATTTTAAAATAATTTGCTGCAAAATTTTGCACCGATTCTTTATCAATATCGTCATTATCTTGAAAATATAATTCCTTTGGTACATCCAAATATACATGATTGCTCCCATTGAGTACTGTTTCATATACATCTTCAAACATTATATATAACACCTTCCTTTTTTTTCATTAGCCTTACTATATAATCTTATTTTAACCAAAGCATTAAATTTTAATCAAAGGAATAATAAACCTCCTGCCACACCGAGTAAAGGCATGCAGGAGGCTAATATTAGTTATTATTTTCTGAGCTTAGAAAGCTTTTAAAATAAAATATTATAACTTCTATAATAATGAAAATCATTATAGTTCCATAATCACTCAAGTTATTTAAGTTTAAGCCAAATAAAGCTTTACCTGCAGGTGTATAAACCATGCTTACTTGAAGTACAATATTTAAAAAACAAATTATATTAAAAAGAAAATTCTTTTTCCAGCCATCTCTATATAACGCTATAATCTGACCAATTGATATAACCATAAATGTAATTGAATGGGCAATCATCATATTGCTATTGAGGAAATACCAAAAAGCTGTAAAGGATATTACCCCTATAACTGTTCCATAAAATACACAGCTTATGCCGTTTTTCTTTATGAGACTTTTATCTATAACGCTGTTATCATATCTTTTAAAGCTGCCATATTTATATTCAGTAAATAAAGCCATTATTGAAATACTAATATTTATTGCATTAATGAATATTAGTTCATCGACATTTAATGGCGATACACCCCTAAAAAGTACTGCAAGTAAAATTAACACAAATTCACTGACTGCGGATAAATAGTAATATAGGACTATCTTTTTTAAATTATTAACTATTCTTCTGCTATTCTCTATAAGTAATAACAACTTACGCAAATCATTTTCCTTGAAAAATACATCAGAAATTTTTTTTACAATACTGTTGCATTTTTCTCCAACAGAAATAAACACATCTGAAATCTTTAAAGTAGGTAAGTCCATCAATCTAGAACCTGAAGAAACTACGTTATATCCCAACTTTTTAAAAGCAGCCACAATTCTTCTTCTATGCTCTGAATTAATCCTAGAGTATATACCAATCCTCTCAACATTTCTTTCTAATTCCTCATCACTCATATACTGAAGTTCAATCCCAGATATAGCGTCGGTTTCATTTAAAACAATACCTAGCCTCTTTCCAATAGCCACAGCTGTAAGCTTGCTATCCTCAGTTACAATTACTGGTTTTACTGCTGATGATCTGCTTAATTCCAATGCTTTTATAGCCTCATCTTTCATTGGACTCTCAAAGCCAACCAATCCAGTAAAAACCAAATAACTTTCAACATTTTCATCCGGACTAGGTTCATATGTAAAATTTCTATAAGCAAAACCAACCACATTTAGACCTTCATTGGACATTTCAATATCCGCATTTGTTATACTGCGTTTATCTTCCTCGGTAATTTCTCGTTCAATACCGTTTTTCATAATATGTGTGCATTTACTTAAGATTACATCCACTGCACCTTTTACATTAGCTCTGTACTTTTTTTCAATTTTATTTACAGTTGTTTTAATTCTCTTCTCAGTATCATAGGGTATTTCAAATATTCTTCTATATTTTCTTTCAAAACTATTCTTATTTATAGAATTTTCTAACCCAAATTTTATAAGTGCCACTTCAATTAAATCTCCACCTATATTCTCCTCACCAGCCTCAAATTTACTATCATTGCATAGAAGTCCTACTTCTAATATTCTTCGTAAATTATCTTCATAAACCTCATTCTCATTTATACTAGCAGGGTCCATTCCCTCTGTGATGCTATCAATTATATAGGTATCTCTAACCTCTTCAGTGTCGTATATTTTTTTAATGGTAGCCTTATGTTCAGTTAAACCCTGTTCTTTATCAGTTAATATTATGCTTGCTGCAGCAAGCTTTTGTATAACATGAAGATTTTTTATGTCTATATCTCTTTTTTTTAGACCCTTTCTTACTAAAATAGTTATTAAGTACATTATTGCCACAGTAGTCGCAGGAATGCACGAGAAAATTACCAATGCAGTTTCTGATATAGCTTGCCTTAACGCACTTTTAGTAATCACATTTATCACTATAGAAACTATCATTCCAATTAAAGCAATTTGCCCCAAAGCATTCATTATTTCATGAATACCTTTTTCAAATGTGGTATTATCTTTTTCGTCTACAAGCAGGTTTTCAACCATTTTGCCAATTTCGGTTTTCATACCAACTTCAGTTACAATTCCCGTACCGCTACCTTCAACTACTACAGAGGATTTAAAAGTCATATTCTTTATATCTGATAAATTTATATCTCTTTCTTCTATCTTAGTTTCATATTTTTCCTCTATACTATTAATTCCTGTGACAGTAGTTTCCTTTATTTTAAGTTCATCGCTTTCAATAATCCTCATGTCTGCCGGTATAACCGATCCCTTATTAAATACAACTATATCGCCAACTACTAACTCCTGAGCCATTACAGTTATTATTTTATTATTTCTTATTACGTTAGTAGGCTGCACATTGTATTTAACCAGAACCTTCAAATTTTTATCATCTCTGTATCTGCCGTATACTAATATAATAATACTTAGTAATATAATTATTACTAAAAAAAAGACTACTTGATATTTACCTATAATACTGAATAATATCAGATCTAATAAAAGCAAAAAAAGCCACAATTGTCTGATTTGATTAAAAATCAAACCCAATAGCCCTTTACTCTTTGGCAGAAGAATTTTATTTTCACCAAAATCCTTCCGTTTTTCTTCAACTCTTTCATCACTTAACCCTTTATGGCCATCACTGTCAAGCTCCTTTACTACCTCGCTCCAAATCATATTATACCAATCTGTCATAACAATACCTCCATGCATAATTGCATAAGCACATATATATTATTCCTATAAAAGCACAAACTACAATATGCTAATCAATATTATATTCGTATTAGTATAAAAAGACTTTAACCATTTCAGCCAAAGTCTTACTAAATATGTCTATACTCTTCCATGGAAATTATATCTTTTATAGTTCTAATACTCCTTGTTAGGTCTATATTTTCAATTATGTAATTGTAGGATATGTCTTTAAATAAATTTTTATCTCGTTGAATGCGGCTAGCTATTTCTTCATCATTATTTCCACGATTTTTCATTCGATGTATTCTTAATTTTTCTTCTGCTGTAATTAAAATTACAATAAATTTTATATCATTTATTTCTTTTTTTAGGTACTCAACCCCAGCTTTCTCCACTATATATAAATCAGATTGTTTCAGTATATCTCTTGTTGTATAGTAGTGATTGTTATCATAATACACATGAGCAATAACTCTTCCAGCTGATTTATCCAGCTCATATTTTTCTTTTGTAATGAAAATATGCCCTTCTTCTCCTTCATATCTGGGTTTTCTAGTGGTATATGATCTTAATAATTTATAGCCGTATTTCTTTTCAAGGCTTTCACAGATAGTAGATTTACCACTTCCAGATTGTCCAATAATTAAAAATATCTTTTTCAATTTTATCACCTTAATTTGTTTATTGTTAAGTAATTATAATATAACACAATACTTTAATCAAGCTAATAAAAATCAAGATTTTTACTTAGTTTATAAACCGAGTTAACAGTTAATTATTGCAAAAATCAGTGATATTTTTTTCTTCATCTTGAATTTATGCATATTTTCAAGTATTGAAATATAAAAATATGTAAATTAAAATTATTATGTAAAATTAACATTAAACTAGAGGTGTTTCGCATTATGAATAATTTTTTTAAAAAGATCATAGAGAATATAGCTGATTTGCTGAAAAATATCAAAAAAAGATTTAAGAAAAGTAATGAAAAAACTACGCCAAAAGATGATTTGCACGTAAATATTAATCATAAGGATATTGAAGAAATTAGGGATAGTTTCTCTAAAAATATTGTTCCAAAGGAGATAAGTGAAGGAAATAAAGATATATATCCACCTATGGATTCTACCCCAAGGAATTCTACCCTTATGCAGTATTTTGAATGGTATTTGCCCCCAGAGGGCAATTTATGGCTAAGATTAAAAGAAGATGCTAATAGACTATCCTCAATAGGAATAACAGCCCTCTGGCTTCCTCCCGCATACAAAGGAGAAGCTGGAATACATGATGTAGGTTATGGCGCTTATGATTTATATGATTTAGGTGAATTTAATCAAAAATCCTCTATCCCAACAAAATACGGTACAAAGCAGCAGTATTTAGAAGCTATAAAAGAAGTTCATAAGTATTCAATGAAGGTTTATGCAGATATTGTTCTTGATCATAAGGCTGGAGCTGACGACACTGAAATAGTAAATGCCATTAGAGTTGAACGAAATAATAGAAATATAGAAATAGGAAGACCCCTCCAAATTGAGGCATGGACTCAATTTAATTATACTGCTAGGGGGGATAAGTATTCCAGCTTTAAATGGAACTGGTCACATTTCTCAGGTGTTGATTGGGACAACCGAACAAAGGAAAATTCTATTTTTAAGTTCTGCGATGTAGTTAAACATTGGACTCCTGACGTAGATAATGAGTTTGGTAATTTTGATTATTTAATGCATGCTGATCTTAATATGAATAACGAAGAAGTAATAGACGAACTCTTGAATTGGGGTAAATGGTATTTGGATACCACTGATGCGGATGGATTTAGACTCGATGCTGTAAAGCATATAAAATTCAGCTTCTTTAAAAATTGGCTGAAAGAATTAAAATCCTACTCACCAAAAGAACTATTTACTGTTGGTGAATATTGGAGTGGTGATATTAATAAATTAATTAATTATATAAATCATACAGATAATCTAATATCGCTGTTTGATGTCCCACTTCATTATAATTTTGCAAATGCCTCCAATTCCTATAATAAATTTGATATGAGAAAGCTATCAGAAAATACTCTTATGAGTGCTATTCCTGACAAAGCAGTAACCTTTGTTGATAATCATGATACTGAGCCAGGACAATCTTTAGAGTCTTGGGTTCAGCCTTGGTTTAAACCACTGGCATATACCTTTATATTAACCAGAATGAATGGATTGCCTTGTATCTTTTATGGTGACTACTATGGTATACCTTTCAAAAATCAGCCGCCGCTTAAGGATATTTTGGATGTAATAATTAAAGTCAGAAGGGATTATGCATACGGTTTACAGCATGATTACTTTGATGATTATCATTGTATCGGTTGGACTAGGGAAGGGGATGACCTTCATGATAGTTCTGGTTTAGCAGCGCTTATAACAAATGGCACTAATTCCACAAAACATATGTATGTCGGAAAGCAGCACTCTGGCAAAACATTTTATGATTGTACAGGCAATATAAAAAAAGAAATTACAATTAATGATTCTGGTTTTGGTGAATTTGCTGTTAATCCAGGCTCTCACTCTATATGGATACACAAATAAACAAATAATCTCTCTCGACCTCAGGTCGAGAGAGATTATTTGTTTAGATCAATTTTTTTATGCCTCTGTTTAGGGTATTATTGTAATCTATAAAGCTATAGATATCCTCAGTAAATAAATCACTGAATTTCTTAAGCTCATCCATGCTTAAGTCTTCAATAGCAGTGTTGTTATCTTCGCAATATATTACTATTGATCCAACAACTCCGTGAGCATCTCTAAATGGCATTCCTTTTCCAACTAAATAATCCGCAACTTCTGTTGCATTTAAGAAACCTGCTTTAACGGATTTAAGCATGCTTTCTTTTTTAACTGTCAAAGTAGATAACATACCTGCCATAATTTTCAGACAGCTTAAAACCGTATCAAAGGCATCAAAGAACTGTTCCTTATCCTCTTGCATATCCTTGTTATAAGCTAATGGAAGACCTTTCATAGTAGTAAGCAGTGACATAAGCGATCCGTAAACTCTGCCAGTCTTACCACGAATAAGCTCAGCAGCATCTGGATTCTTCTTTTGAGGCATTATACTACTTCCTGTTGAAAATTCATCACCCATTTGAATAAAATCAAATTCCTTACTGCTCCATAATATTAATTCTTCACTTAATCTGCTTAAATGCATCATTAATATGGAGAAATCAGACATAAGTTCTAGTAAATAATCTCTGTCACTAACACCATCCATAAAATTGTCTACTGGCTTTTTGAATCCAAGTTCCTTTGCTGTAAATTCTCTATCAGTTTCATAAGTTGTACCAGCTAGAGCGCAGCAGCCAAGAGGACTCTCATCCATTACCTCTATAGCGTTAACTAATCTATTCTTATCTCTTTTAAACATGCTGAAGTATGCCATTAAATGGTGCTTAAATGTAACAACTTGTGCTCTTTGTAAGTGAGTATATCCAGGCATTATTACATGGTTTTCATCTGCTAAATTCTTGATAACCTCTTCTAATTCATCTATGCATTCACATACTTCTATTGCTTTTTTCTTAGCATAAAGTCTCATATCAACTGCAACTTGGTCATTTCTGCTTCTTGCAGTATGAAGCTTCTTGCCAACATCGCCAATTCTTTTAATAAGATTTGTCTCTACAAAACTATGAATATCTTCATAGTCACCTTCTATTACTAAGTTACCTTCGTTGATATCCTTCAGAATTGAATCTAAACCAGATATTATAAGTTTGCATTCATCTTCAGTTAATATATTACACTTAGTAAGCATCTTAACATGGGCTTTACTTCCAATTATGTCTTCATTATACAATCTTTTATCGAAACCTAATGAACTATTGAAGTCTTCCATTAGTTTATTTTCTTCACCTTTAAATCTTCCGCCCCATAATTTCATGCAGCACTAACCTCTTTTCTTCAAATTTTTGTAGAATCACTTGGTCCTATATAACAATTCATCCCTCAACAAAAAACGTTGAGGGATTATATTATTACTTAGTCTTATTTCTTACCATTGCACCTATTTTGCTAGGTAAACCAAATAAATTTATAAAGCCTTCTGAATCCTTATGATCATAAAGTTCACTTGCTCCAAATGAAGATATTGATTCGTCATATAAAGCATATGGTGTATCTACTCCTGCAGTTGTCACGTTTCCTTTGTAAAGTTTTAATTTTACTGAACCAGTAACATTTTCTTGAGTAACACTAACAAAAGCATCTAAAGCTTCTCTTAATTGAGTAAACCATAGTCCATTATATACTAACTCTCCATATTGTTGAGCAATTGTTTGTTTGAAGTGCATTGTTTGTTTGTCTATTGTAGCACTTTCAAGTATTTTATGAGCTTCATATAAAACAGTTCCAGCAGGTGTTTCATAAACCCCTCTTGATTTCATTCCTACAAGTCTGTTTTCTATGATATCAATAACTCCAACACCATTTTCTCCAGCTATTTTATTTAACACTTCAATGATTTCAACTGGTGATATTTCCTTACCATCAACCTTAGTTGGTATACCTTTGTCGAAGTATATTTCAACATATGTTGGTTCATCTTTTGCCTGTTCTGGAGGAACTACCATTTGGTACATCTCTCTTTTATGTTCATTTCTTAAATCTTCTAAGTCTCCGCCCTCATGGCTTAAATGCCATAAATTCTTATCCATTGAATATATCTTTTTCTTTGTTACAGGAACTTCTACTCCTTTAGCGGCAGCATAATCGATAGCATCTTCTCTTGATTTAATATCCCATAATCTCCATGGTGCAATTATCTTTATAGTAGGATCAAAAGAAGCTATTGAAACTTCGAAACGTACCTGGTCGTTACCTTTACCTGTACATCCATGACATATATATTTTGCACCTTCAGCATGTGCTATTTCCACCAATCTTTTCCCCATTGAAGGTCTTGCAAGAGACGTTCCAAGCAAGTATTTATCTTCATATACAGCATTTGCCTTTATTGCATTGAATAAATAATTAGTTACAAATTCTTCTTTTAAATCTTCTACATAAATCTTTGAAGCTCCGGAGTTTATAGCCTTTTCTCTTACCTTTTCCATGTCATCGCCTTGTCCGACATCCATACACGCAGCTATAACTTCTACATCGTAATTTTCTTTTAACCAAGGTATTATTATAGAGGTGTCTAATCCACCTGAATATGCTAACACAACTTTTTCTTTCATAATTTACATCTCCCTATCTCTTAACTTATTGTTTATAATTATACATAAATACTAATAAATATGCAATAGATTTTTATTAGTATTTATTATCTTATGTAAATTTATAATAAATATTTAAAAACTTATATATTATAGGCTAGTCCTTAGCAATATAAAGTCTATTAAATTGACGCAAAACTATAGGAATATATAATTATGCACTTAGTGCATAAAATATACATCTTATGTACTAACATCATCATACTATATAAATGTATCAAAAATCAATTAAAATTAGCGAAAATAGCCTAATTAGTTAAAGCTAATATAATCAGCCATATTTTCTGCTGTTTTGGGACCAATAGCCTTCTTTAAATCCTCAATATCCTTTATATTTCCATGTTCATTTCTGTACTTTACAATCTTGGCAGCTGTAGCTTTACCTATTCTTGAAATCTTTTTTGCAACAATCTCCTCTTCAGTAGCTGAATTAATATTTAACTTACTACTTGGATTAGATTGACTTATACTTGATACACTATTGTTACCTGATATATTTTCCCCCTTTCGAGGCACATAAACTATATCCTCATCCTTTAATTTTTTTTGTGGTGTATATAGTGGTGAATCTAGATCAGCCTCATCACTGGGACCGCCTGCCTGCTTAATTGCATCCTCATATAAACTTCCAGCACTGATTTCTATAGAATACGGACTTTGTTTTTTTACCGCCCCCCTTACATATACATGTATCTTTTTATAAGTATCCTCCGAAGCTCCAGCTGTTTCTTTAGTAGTATTATCTTGAGTTGCAGCAATCTTTTTATCCTCAACGAATATATCGCTACCTTTATTATCACTATTTACCTTTGAAAAATTATATCCAATTATAAGACATATTCCAAACGCAAGAATTAATAATAGTGATCCAATAATCTTTTTTCTAATTTCCATTGCTTATAACCCCTCAATTTTAATATCTTGATTAAATATCATAATTATTGACCAAAATTATAAAGGTTACACACTATTTATTTTGCCATTTATAATCTTTTCTGATATACTAGAGACGTAATGTAGAACTTTAGTTAGGTGGGATTAATATCCCACCTAATATTTAGTTTGGCATTTAAATAATGTGATTTAAAATTTTAAGCAGCATAACGCCTCTAATTTGCTGCCACATTATACTGTATAAACACCTGCTTATAATTAACAAAAGTTGATTACATGAAAAATATTAAGGGGGTAAACATGAAAAAACTTTTTTCTATTTTACTAATATTTATACTAATGATAGTAAACATTCCGCTGAAAGTAGATGCAGCAGAAGATAAAATAAATGTTGTTGCAGATAGTGCAGTATTAATGGATGCTGCAACTGGTGAAATACTTTATTCTAAAAACATGGATGACGCTTATCCACCAGCATCAACTACAAAGACAATGACAGCATTGTTAACTTTTGAAAATTGCAAACTTGATGATGTCGTTACAACTCCAAAGGATTTTACTTCTAAGAACTTAGCTTTACTGGATGGAAACAGCATTGTTTTAGATAACGAGGAACAGATTAAGGTAAAAGATTTACTATATGCTTTATTATTACGTTCAGCTAACGATGCGGCAGTTGCACTTGCTGTTCATATTAGTGGTTCCACTGAGAAATTTGCTGAATTAATGAATAAGAGAGCAGCTGAGCTTGGATGCACAGATACTCATTTTCAAAACCCAAATGGTTTATATGACAAGGATCATAAAACCAGTGCACGAGATTTGGCTTTAATTATGAGAGAACTTGCAAAGCATCCTGAATATACCCAAATAGCTACAACTGCTACATATAATATTGAGCCCACTAATAAATCTGATGCAAAAAAATCACAATTAGACAGAAGTCTGTGGAATGAAAATAAATTGGCAAATAAAAATTTCAAATCCTATTACTATGAAGGCTGCGATGGCGGTAAGACTGGTTATACTGTACAATCTATGCATTCTTATGTTGCTACTGCGGTAAGAAATGGCCAAAGATTAGTAGTAGCTCTTGTGCATAGTAAAGATAATGGATTTAATGATGCCAGAGCTCTGTTCGATTATGGATTTTCTCACTATGAATTGAAAACCTTATTTAAAAAAGGTGATAAAGTTTCTGAATACAAGGTAGGAAATACAACTATTCCTTTAGTGGCTTCCGATAATTTCTTTTATGTAACTGAGAAGAACTCAAAAGATTCACCTCAATATAATGTGAATCAACAGGATATAACTAAAAAGACCTTTAGCAAAGGTGACATACTTTTAGATACCAATGTAACAATGAATGGCAAAAAAATTGGCGTTCTAAAGCTTGCTGCAGGCATCAGCAATGAATCTGCAATAAAATCAGTTAACCTTAATAACCCTACGACTAATAAATTTAATTTACCAATATTAATTCTATTAGGTGTAATTATTCTGTTAGCTGTACGAATATGGCTTGTAGCAAAAAGAAGAAAAAACAAACGAAAGAGAATATATAATTTTCAGAGGAGAAATAGTTAAAGCATACTGCGCGAGGCAGTATGCTTTTCTATTTTATATCCTTTAAATTAGTAATCAAAACCTTCATATCTTGAGGTAGATCTGTTTCCAGCTTAACTACTTCCCTAGTTCTAGGATGAGGAAAGTGGAGCATATATGCGTGAAGCGCCTGCCTTTTTATATATTGCTGCTCTTCTTTTCCATATAATGCGTCACCATAAATTGGATGACCTAGGTAACTAAGATGCACTCTGATTTGATGAGTTCTTCCTGTTTCTAGCATTAATTTTAATAACTGACCCTCTTCATAAGTCTCTAGGACTTCATAATGGGTTATACTTCTCTGTCCTCTATCATCAATTACTCTTATTATCTCTCCATCACCAGGCCTATAAATAGGCAAATCTATTGTACCTGATGACTCTTTAAAGCCATGATTTTCTGAATTGTTATGAGTAATGGCAAGATAACCTTTTTTAAAGGTTTCACTTTGCATATCTCTAGCCAGAGACATATGCGAAAACTGATTTTTAGCTACTAATATGAGTCCTGAAGTATCCATATCTAATCTACTAACTAAGCGAACAATGCAATTTTCTCCCTTTTCTCTAAAATAATAAAGAATACCATTAGCCAAAGTTCCACTTGGGTAGCTCTTAGTGGGATGGACTACTATTCCAGGAGGTTTATTTATAACTATTACATCTTCATCTTCGTATACTACTTCAATATCTATTTTCTCTGGTTCAATATTTTGATCTTCAACTTTGCTTACTTGAATTTGTAGTTTGTCAGCTTCTCTTAAAACATATGATAACTTTGCAATTTTACCGTTAACCCTTATTCTTTTATCTCCTGCAGCGGATCTTATAAATCTGGTGGAAAACTCCTTTTTTCTAAGGTATTCCCTTATCTTGGTACCATCTAATTCTTTTTCTATGTCAAAAATTAGTTCATTCTTCATTCATTAATCCACAATAGCTGATACTTCAATTTCAACTAAAGCTCCTTTTGGAAGCTTTGCTTCAACACAAGATCTTGCAGGTTGATTTTCAGTAAAGTATCTTGAATATACTTCATTTACCTGTGCAAAATTATTCATATCACTTACAAACACTGTAGTTTTTACTACTTTATCAAAAGATGTACCTGCCTTTTCCAAAATAGCCTTTATATTCTCCAATACTCTCTCAGTTGCTAATTTAATATCATTTGATATTAACTCACCAGTTGCAGGATCTAATGGAATTTGTCCTGATGTAAAAAGTAAGTTTCCCGCTATTACAGCCTGTGAATATGGTCCTATAGCTGCAGGAGCTTTCTCAGTGTTTATTATCACTTTTTTCAATTGTATCCCTCCAAAATCATCTATTTAGCTTGATCATTTCCAAGTACTATTATTATATCAAATTTACCGCTTTTTTGTGGAACAAACTCCACATTATTTATACCTAAATCATCCTTTATAGCAGGTATATATTCTTCCTTAGCTGCATATATAGTTACTTTTGAGTCGAGTCCTTTTTTAGCAGCATTACCAGTAGTTATATTTGATAATGTATAACCTTTTTTACTGATATTTTCTGCAAAAGTTTTAGCTAGGCCATTTTTAGCGGTACTATTCAATACCTGAAGTTTCAAATTTGCCTTATTAACTGTAACTTCCTTCATATTTTTAAATGCAGCTATACTGTCTTGTTTCGAATTAACAATAAAATAGTTCTCATCTTCTATATGTACTTCTGCACCTTTTAAAGTACTAATAGATATATCTTCTCTTTTCAATCCATACATCGCTTTAGCGTACTTAATTATTTCAGCTGGAGTCATATTTGTTTCAATATTCTTTGAGAATGTTGATAATATCTTTGGGGCTTTAAAGAAAGTACTTTTTCGTTCAAGCTTCTGAATAACCTGAGATAATAAAGCATGCTGATTTTTTATTCTTCCCAAATCACCATCTGCAAGTCCTGTGCCATCATTATTCCTTTCCCATCTAAAAAATTCCTCAGCTTTACTGCCATCAAGATGGACTGTTTCTCCCTTAATAAAATGTATTTTGAGATTTTGGTTCGGGTCATCATAATTCATATCATTATTGATTTTCATGTCAACACCGCCAAAACTATCTACTATGTTTATAAAACCTTCATAATCAACCTGAACATAATAGTTTACCTTTACACCAAGTAAACTTTCTATATTTTTTGTTAAGTAATCTGCACCACCATAACTAACTGATGCACTTAATTTTTGTCTTTTCCCTTTATCCTTGATCATTGTGTCCTTTGGAATGGAAATAATATTTGCCTTCTTGTTCTTAGTATCATAGTTAACTAAAAAAATTGTATCTGCTTTTTTGGTATTGTCACCATCCGATGTACCAGCAATACCTGCATCCATACCCGCTATCAAGATATTTACTGATTGACCACTGCCAGCTGCCACGGCTGATGCATTAATATCCCTTGAATTGCCACTTATACTAGACAAAAAAACATAGAAATAGGCAGCAGCACCTACAATAATACATAGTATTATTGAGCAAATAATCACTGCCGTTGCTTTCAATACTTTCTTTCTCCCTGATGAACCTGTATTATTTTCTCCCATAAAATCACCCACTATCCTCTTTTCTTATTTTTGGCTAATAACAAAATTCCTAGCTTCTATAGTATCCTTGTGAATAAGCCCCCCCTTACTAATAACGAATTTTATAGTATTATCAAAAGATAATAATAATGCCTCTTCTAAATTTCTTTCCGTTGTCTCCCTTAAAAGCTGAACTCCTGGAAAAATTCTAAAAGGTTCAATGTAATCCGCTATATATATTATCTTTTCAAGTAAGGACATATGTTTCCTTCCTGTAGTATGATATGCAATAGCATTCAGGATATCTTCATCATTAATGCCCATTTTATCATGTGCAATTATAGATCCTACATAGCCATGAAGCAATTGCGGACTGCTTTCACATATTTCATCAATACTATAACCTTCTTTTTTACATATCCTTATAAGTTCTTTATCAGACATGTTTTTGGCGCAATCGTGTACAAGTCCGGCAATTCTTGCCTTATTTATATCTGAGTCATATTTTTGCGCAAGATATTCAGCGGTATCTCTCACACTTAAACTATGTAAATACCTGCTTTCCTTCAAATTTCTTTTCAAATATTCTTCCATCTGTTTCTCATCCCACACTCATTTAACCCTCCTTATAAAGTTTTAACCTTGTGATATTTTTATAGGCTTCATGGGGAACTAAGTAAGCAACATTTTTATCTTCACTTACTCTTTTTCTTATATCTGTAGAGGATATATCCAATAAGGGTAAATCTAAAAAGAGTATCTCTGTTTTATACATATCTTCAACTTTCTTTTTTTGCGCTAGAATATCCTTCATCTCATAGCCAGGTCTATTGAATACGACAAATTTAGACAACCTCAATATCTCCTCAACATTTCTCCATATACCAATATCAAGCAAGCAGTCAACTCCAGTAACAAAATACCACTGAGTATCTGGTTCTAAATTATTAAAATAACCTAATGTTTCGTATGTATAACTTAAGCCATTTTTCTTAATCTCATAATCACTTACAGCAAATTTCCCCTCATGCTTAATTGCATCTTTCACCATCTGAAATCTAATACCAGCATCTGTGATTATTTTATCTACCTTATGAGGGGGATTACCAGTAGGCATGAATATAACTTGATCTAAATTAAACTTATACAAAGCCTCGTAAGCAACATTCATATGTCCATTATGAATTGGATCAAATGTTCCTCCGAAAATAGCTTTTTTCCTCATGTTTATCCCTCTTTTACTTTTTCTATACATTTTATTATAGCACAATTTAATTATTGCATCTGTAAATTTATGTAATTTTATTCGTGTTATGAAGTCTTTTTATATTTTAACCAATATCTCAAACTAATAAAAAAGTATACAGCAGTGCTGCATACTAAATTATTTTTCTATTCTATTAATCTGGAATTTGTATTCTAGGATTGTTCTTAGATTTTCTATAGATAACAAATCTTCTTCCTATTGCTTGAATTCCTTCACATCTCAATTCTTCACATATCATGTCAGAAGCTTCTCTTGCAGTGAAGCCACTAGTTTCAAGAACTGTAACCTTTAGTATCTCTCTTGCTTCTAGAGCATCATCTATTTGTTTTAAGAAGGCCTCTTCTATACCATTTTTTCCAACTTGAAATATAGGTTGAATAGTATTAGCCATATTTCTTAGATAACTTCTTTGTTTTCCTGTTAACATAGTTTTCTCCCCTCTATAATAAGAACTCAAATTCAAAGTCGTTCAATCTTACTATATCTCCATCCTGTATTCCCATTTCCATAAGTTCATTCATAATACCTTTATTTCTTAAAACCTTATGGAAATATCTTAGTGAATCTGGATCGTGGATATTTACACTTGCTAATAACCTATCCACAAAGCTTCCTTCCACAATAAACACATTTTCTTCTTGTCTGATGGTATAGGTAAATCTTTTCTCTTCTGGAACGAATCTATCTTCTTCTTCTATCTTTAAATCTTGAACAGGAATTGTGCTTAATATTCTTGCCGCTTCTTTTATAAGCTCTTCTACACCCTGATTAGTTGCTGCAGATATTTTAAACACTTTGTCAAAGCCCATTTTATTTACTTCTGTCTTAAATGTTTCATACACTTCTTCATCATAAAGCATATCAGCCTTATTGGCTACTACAATTTGAGGTCTATCCCAAAGCTTAACGCTATAATTTTTTAATTCTTCATTTATTTTTTTAAAATCTTCAAGAGGATCTCTGCCTTCTACTCCAGATATATCTACTATGTGTATTAGTAATCTGGTTCTTTCTATATGCCTTAAAAATTGCAACCCTAAACCAACACCTTCAGAAGCACCTTCGATTATACCAGGTATATCTGCCATAACAAAGCTTTGGATTCCTGGAATGCTTACAACACCTAGATTAGGCTTTAAAGTGGTAAAATGATAATTAGCTATTTTAGGTCTTGCCTTTGAAACAGTGGAAAGCAAGGTAGACTTTCCTACGTTTGGAAAACCTAACAAACCTACGTCAGCCAGCAATTTAAGTTCTAGAGTAATCCATCTTTCTTCTCCAGGCATTCCTGGCTCTGCAAAGTGAGGAGCCTGCCTGGTAGGAGTACAGAACTTAGCATTACCTTTACCGCCTTTACCGCCTCTTGCTACCACATATTCATCGCCAGCATGAGATAAATCCACCATAACCTTATTTGACTCTAGATCCCTTATAACCGTCCCCATTGGAACCTTTATGTATAATGTTTCTCCATCTTTTCCATAACACTTTGAACCTGCTCCATTTTGACCTGGTTCTGCTGAATATTTCTTTTTATATTTAAAGTCTAAAAGTGTAGTCATATTAGGATCTGCAACTAAAATTACATCTCCACCTCTTCCTCCGTCTCCACCATCTGGGCCGCCAAGAGGCACGTATTTTTCTCTTCTAAATGAAATGGAACCATTTCCACCATTTCCAGACTTAACAAAAACTTTAGCTGTATCTATAAACATTTTATCATCCTGCCTTATATTTTTATTTAAACAAATATAAATTTGATATTTTCAAACTCATTAGTTATATTATTAACAGTTTTACTTTTTTATATTTACAGGCTTTAATAATATATATATAATTGGATTATTTAGTAATACTGGAATATATATCTATGATTTAGAGGTTTTAAAAAAGCACCCCTAAAGGGTGCTTTTTATTATTCTGCTACAACTTCTACAGGATAAACACTTGCTCTTTTCTTATCTTTACCAAATCTTTCGAACTTAACAACTCCGTCTTCTTTAGCAAATAAAGTGTCATCTCCACCCTTACCTACGTTGTTTCCTGGATGGATTTTTGTTCCTCTTTGTCTAACTATTATGTTTCCTGCTAAAACAAATTGTCCATCAGCACACTTTACGCCAAGTCTCTTAGCTTCACTGTCTCTTCCGTTTCTTGAGCTACCTACTCCTTTTTTATGAGCAAATAACTGAAGGTTCATAGCTAACATCATACTACACCTCCCTCTCTTCAATACTTATATAATCACCGTAGTTTATTTCCATACTTCTTAATCCAAGCAACATGGTTTTCATTAGAACTTGACATTGTTCTATCTCATTTTGCGATAGTCCTTGAAGTTCAACATTTACATAGCCATCTTTAACATAACAGTTAGCTGGAACTCCAACCACCTCAGTAATGCCATTAGCTATAGCATATGTAAGACTTGAAACTGCACTGCATACTATGTCATGACCTAAGTCATCATATCCAGCATGGCCTTCAATCTTAAATGATATTAAACTGCCTGAATTTGATTTAAATAGAGCTTTTATCATAGAATTACGCTTCTATCTTTTCAATTTGAAGTTTTGTAAATGGTTGTCTATGACCTTGTTTTCTTCTGTAGTCTTTCTTAGGTTTGTATTTGAATACTATAACCTTCTTTGCTTTTCCTTGTGCTAAAACTTTAGCTACAACCTTAGCTCCTTCAACTACAGGCTTTCCAACAACTAAACCATCTTCCTTGCTAACAGCAAGAACATCACTTAATTCTACAGTAGAATCAACTTCAGCTGCAAGTTTTTCAACGAATATTACGTCTCCTTCTTGAACTTTGTATTGCTTTCCACCAGTTGTTAATATTGCGAACATCAAGAACACCTCCTCAATCCAGTCTCGCCACTTAGGGTACACAAACATTATACGTCAAACTTTTTAAAGTTATGACAATGGTGTTTACAATTAAACCCTTTCTGCGCGGTCTACAAATGACATTTTAACATATAGAATCACTCTTGTAAAGAATTATTTTACATTACATTTACTCATCAGTTAAATTACAGCCTTTATTTATTAAACATTCCTTTAATTCATCTCTTTGGCTTTTAAAAATCAATGGAGAAAGTTTAAAATATTCAATATTATCAACAAATTTAGCATAAAAATTTTTATTTTTTGCCCCTATAAAACCAATGAAATCTTGAAGATTGTTCAATATATCATCTTCATAAATTGCATTAATTTCCATATATATATGATCAAAATTTTCATTTTCACTCAACCTAAATAATTCATTTCTGATGAGCATATTTAAATACGAGTTCTTTAGCCTTTTACCAGACCCATTACAGCATTCGCATTGCTGTTCTATATAATCGTGTATAGATTTGCCTCTGCGTCTTCTTGCAATTTGTACTAAATTTAATTCAGTGAAAGGATAAATTATTGTCTTATTCTTATCACTCTGAAAACCCTGTTCTAATTTATTAATAACATTATTTTTTCCCAGTTCACTATTGATATCTATAAAATCAACAATAATAATTCCACTTAGATTTCTAAGTCTTATTTGCCTTACTATCTCTTCTGCAGCTTGTAAATCAGTAATTTCTGCAGTTTTATCGATTGAATTACTTTTAACATTTTTTCCAGAATTCACATCAATTACGTACATCGCTTCTGTTTTATCTATGATAATAGAACCACCACATTTAAGGTAAACTTTATTATTTCTCAGTCTAAGAAGCTCTTTTTCTATTCCATAATAATCTAAAAGAGTTCTACATTTGTCATGAAGTTCTATTTCAAGATTTATATCTTCTTTTTGACCAACATAATTTTTTATAAATTCATAGTCGTCTTTACTATTTACAATTATTTTAGCGGTGTTTGCATCTATATTATCTCTCAGAACTTTACCTAATACTCCACCTGCATTATATAGTATCCTAGGCTTACTTGAATAAAGACCCTCTTTGGCAATACCTAAGTACACAGCATATAAACGATTTATTTCCTCATTAATAAATTGGAAATCTACATTTTGTGCATTTGTTCTAATCATTACCCCTACATCTTCAGGCTTTTTCAAATTCTCCCCTATACCTGCAATAAAGCTTTCATCGTTAATTTTCTTTGAAAAATTAATATCCTTATTAAGTGTAATTATTACGGAATATCTTCCTGGTATGGTAATTGCATTGGTCACTTTAGGTCCTTTATCTCCAATGCTCTCTTTAACAACTTCAACTAGGATTTCTTCACCCTTTTTTATGTGTGTGTTATTAAACTTACTATCCATATACATATAGCAATTTTTATCTTTGCCTATATCTATAAATGCACATTTTATAGCTGGCACAATATTCTTCACTATGCCTTTATATATTTGCCCCTGATACACCTCATTATTATCTTCTTCAATAAAGCATTCAGAAAGCTTTTTGTCTTCCATAACGGCAATTCTCAAAACCTCTTTATACCGTTCTATAAATATCTCTTTTGTCATATAAACACCACCTGAAAAAGTGATTACTCTCTATTTAAAGTAATTTATAAGAGGAACCATTTTTTTATTCTTTAAAGCATACAAATCCTCTCTTTTAACATCAGTAAAAGAGTCTTGTTTAGCATTTTCAGTATTAGAAGTAATATACTGTGCAAGAAGCTCAGCTGATAGATTTTCCCTGCTTCCACAGCTGACTAAAGTATTTACTATTAATGTATCCTGCTCAATTTTATAGTTAAGACTCTTAACCATAGGTCTTATATTAACTAACTTTTCCTCTTTTTTTGATTTCTTCAAAGCATTCCATTGAGCATTTTTCATCATTTCTTTCATTTCACTATCCAGTGATGCCGTATCATTATACTTTATTTTTATTGTATACTCCGCTCCATCTAGCGCAGCCATAGCCTGAGGCACCTTTTTGCCATCTTCATAATATTGATTTTCTATCTTTAATACTCCCGTTACCTTTATTCCTATAGGTGAGCATTCATTGAACTTTTCCATAATTGTTTTTTCATCAAGTTCCTCTTTTAAGTTTAAATCCATATATTCTCCATATGAATATACCCCCACCGATAATGGTTGAGCAATAGACATAGTCATATGTGGATTAAAACCCTTTGAATATTCTATAGGAATTCCTGCTCTCTTGATTGATCTTTGAATAGATCTCATTATATCAAGATGAGCTACAAATCTTATGTCCTTATCTTTAGTGAATTTCAGTAAATAACGCACCCTCGAAGCACTTCCCTTCTTTAAAACTTTTGTTTATTCCGCAATTTGTACATCCTTGCCTGCAATCATGCGTTACCTCTACATTTCTTGCCTTCTCATTTTCCTTTTTCAAGAATTCCTTCGACACACCAATATCTAAAAACTCCCATGGTAAAATCTCATCATAACTTCTTTCTCTATAAGCATAGAAATCTCCGTCAACTCCTGCTTCTTTCAATGCATCCATCCAAACATCATACTTAAAGTATTCAGACCAGCCATCGAATTTAGCTCCCTTTTCAAAGGCGTTTACCAGCACATCACATACTCTTCTATCTCCTCTTGCAAATACTGCTTCAAGATAACTAACGGGAGTTTCATGCCAATTATAAGTTATTCTCTTGTCTGTAATTTCTCCTCTTAGTGCTGATATTTTTTCTCTAACCGAAGGCATAGTATCCATAGGAGCCCACTGAAACGGTGTAAAAGGCTTAGGAACAAATATAGATGTACTAACAGTTACTCTTAAACCCTTTTTTCTAACTTCCTTTGGAACCTTCATATATTCTGACACTACTTTTTTAGATAAATCTGCTATACCTACTACATCCTCAATAGTCTCATAAGGTAAACCAATCATAAAATAAAGTTTTATTGTGGACCAACCTGATTTAAAAGCACTGCTTACTGAATCCATTAAGTTTTGTTCTGTTACACCTTTATTTATAACATCTCTCATTCTTTGTGAACCGGCCTCTGGTGCAAAAGTTAAACCTGTCTTCCTTACCTTTTGTATTTCTTTTATAAGATCTACTGAGAATGAATCTATTCTCAAGGATGGAAGGGATATTCCTATATTCTCTTCTTTATGCTTTTCAACTAGAGAATTTATTAGGTTCTGGATATCTGAATAATCGCATATACTTAAAGATGTAAGGGATAATTCTTCATAACCTGTATTTTTTATTAATTGTTCCGCTTGTTCAATTAAGGTAGATGTTTTCTTTTCTCGTACTGGCCTATATATCATACCAGCTTGACAGAATCTGCATCCTCTTGTGCAACCTCTAAAGGTTTCAAGCATAATTCTATCATGAACTATTTCATTGTATGGAACTATCAATTTGTCAGGAAATACATTTTCATTCAAATTATGAATTATTCTCTTTTTTACCGTTTTTGGAACATCATCAAATAAGGGCTTGAATTCTTTTATTGTGCCATCTTCTTTGTAATTAACTTCGTATAAACTAGGCACATATACTCCTTGAATTTTAGCAGCCTCTCTTAAAAATTCCTTTTTGCTTTTTCCCTTATACTCTTTATACAAATCTAAAACTTCATTAGTAACCTCTTCTCCTTCACCAATTACAAATAAATCCGCAATATCATACAAAGGCTCGGGGTTATAGGAGCAAGGTCCTCCACATATTACTATTGGATGATCCTCTCCTCTTTTTGAGGCTCTCACTGGTATTCCAGCCATATCTAACATATTTAAGATATTTGTATAACTCATTTCATATTGAAGAGTAAATCCTAAGAAGTCAAATTCCCCTAAGGAATCCTTACTCTCTAACGCATATAGAGGAATATTATTTTCTCTCATTTGCATTTCCATGTCTGGCCATGGAGCAAATACTCTTTCGCAATATGTATCCTCTCTTTGATTTAGGACATAATATAATATTTTCATTCCTAGGTGAGACATTCCTACTTCGTATACATCTGGAAAGCAAAAAGCAAATCTTATGTCAACCTTATTTTTATCTTTAATACAAGAATTAAATTCTCCTCCAATATATCTAGCAGGTTTCTCAACCCTATACAAAATATCATCTGAAATTTTATTCATCAAATTTCCTCCTCGTTAGTTACTCATTTTTATATTCTAACATATAAATAGTTAAAATCAACTTTCATCTTTTGATTTTCCTTCCTATTTATTTTTCTCCCTTATTTTTATTAATTCTTCTATAGTAATGTTTCCATATTTCTTAATTGCTTCTAGCAATTCCTCTTCATAAAAGATATCTATTGATTTCATATCATTATCTAACACATTAAAAATATTATATTTATTTTTATCTAAAATACTCATAGCGGTTAATAAATCTTTTTTGTGGTATATGGATATACTCTTATTCTCAATGTATCCTCTTGAGATAAACTTATACTTTTTTTTCACTACGTCTCCCATAATTATATAAACTGTCCTTTCCTTTTCTTTAAAAGAACAAACCAAAATGAATATAGCAATAATACCCATATTAAAATTCTTTATATTATTAAAAAACAAGTATAAATACATAAACATAAAAAATGTACCTATTACTATCCCAAAGTAAACAGTTATCCTGTTTGCTTTTTTATAAATATATCTAAAGCAGCAAATATCTCTCAAAATCCTTCCTCCATCTAAAGGAAAAGCAGGAATCAAGTTGAACAATCCAATTGAAAGATTTGCCTTTATAAGTTCAGAAATAAACAAATTGTTATAATTAATGTTTATTACATACAAAATAATAGCTAAAACCAAGTTTACCAGCGGTCCAGCTATGGATATTATCATATCTTCTTTTGGTGAAGCTTCATCTAATTCTTTAAGCCTTAATACAGTACCAAAGGGTAATAGTTCGATATTAAAGCCATCAAAACCTAGATACCTTGCAGTTAAATAATGAGCTATTTCATGCAAAATTACCACCCCAAAAGAAACAATTAAAGTGCTCTTTTCTCCCACTAGCAGCAGCAGGAGAATTATATATGGAATAAAAAACTTATTAATCTTAACCAAATAACCACTCCAAATTAATTGTTAGGGGTATACGTAATTATACATGAAACTTAATGAATAAAATTTATAAATTCTCTTATTTAAAACTGAAATATTTCTCTGGATCTCTGTTTTCACCCATGTAGCTTATCTCAAAGTGAAAATTAGTTTTTGTATTACTGTCATTACTGCCTGCCCTACCAATAACTTGATTCTTTTTAACCTCATCACCTTTATTCACAGAAATGCTGCTAAAGCCATAATACTCAGTTACAATACCTTCACCGTGATCTATTTGTATAAACTTAACACCAGATTTATTAGTACCCATATCCGCTATAGTACCATCATTAGAACACTTTACTTCTACGTTACCATTTATATTAATATCTACCCCATTATTAAATTCACTTTTACTATTAGCAGTACTTATTTTATTTCCAAAGTGAGAGGTTATCTCACCGCTTATTGGTGAAATAAAAGTGCTTTTAATCTCATCATCCACAGTCTTTTGTCCACTGATTTTAAATTTAATTTCATCTATAAATGCGGTAGCTTTATCATTTAGATAATCTGAATTTATGCTATTAAATTTATTAATAATTTCACTGGAATTTACATTCTGTACGTATTTAGCTACACTATTGTAATCATAATTATAATTAACAGTTGATTTAGCAAAATTATACGCTTGTTTAGTTTCAGGTGTAACAACATACCTACAACCGAAAGCAAATAAGAACAAAACTAAGCTCCCGGTTAATTGAAGTGTTATTTTTTTAACAAGCTTATCTTTGTTTAATATACCCTTGTTATCATTTTGCATATAATAATTATTGCTACTGCCATTATATCTTTTGTTTATAAGTTCATTATAGTAATTCTCATATTTGGAGTTAAAGCTTCCCATGTTTCCCCCTAAATCATTATTATTACAATATGTATATGAATTGGGCAGCAGTAATATAACCAAAACACAAGAAAAGCAGGTAGTGTTATTCAAATCTATCACTACCTGCTTAAAAAACATGTTTTATTTTACAATTTCTCGAGATCTTAACGCCTTTGCAAAAACTTCTGCAGAACCAATATTAGTTGCTAACGGTATAGAGTGAACATCACATAATCTTACTAAAGCTGATACGTCTGGCTCGTGAGGCTGTGCTGTTAATGGATCTCTTAAAAATATTATTATATCCATTTGTCCTTCAGCAATTTTTGCTCCAATTTGTTGGTCTCCACCTAATGGTCCAGATAAAAATCTGTGTACTTTTAAACCAATTTGTTCACTGATCATTCTACCTGTTGTTCCAGTGGCATATATTTCGTGATGCTCGAATACCTCCTTATACCTTTTTACAAATTCAATAATTTCATCCTTTTTCTTATCATGAGCTATAAATGATATCTTCATAAAAGTTCCCCCATCCTTTGTTACCTAATTATTATTAAAAATTAATTTTATTTCTTCTCATTCCTATATTCAACACTAGTGCCAAGGATATAAAACAGGTTAACATGGAACTACCACCATAACTCATAAAAGGAAGAGTTACTCCTGTAATTGGTGCCACACCAATGGTCATTCCTATATTTTGATAAACTAGAAAAGTAAATATAGCAATAATACCTGCACATATAACCCTGCCGAATACATCTTTTGCATTCTTTGCTATTTTAATCAACTTAAATATTAATATGCAATATAATACTAATAAGATTATTGCTCCTACAAGTCCCCATTCCTCACCAACTACAGAAAAAATGAAGTCCGTATGGTTTTCTGGTATAAAGCCTCCTCTTATTTGAGTACCAGCCAAAAATCCTTTTCCGAATAATCCTCCAGATCCTATTCCTATCTCAGAATTATAAAGCTGTAAACCCGCTCCTAAACTATCCTGTTCAGGGTGCAGGAAGGATGTAAGTCTTACCTTCCAATAGGCTTCCATTAGAGAAGAATTCCAAGCTACAACTATTAAAATAATAACTGAAGATATTCCACCGATTATAACCTTTAAATCTAATCCTGCTATAAAGAACATTCCTAAAACAGTGAAAAAACATACCATAGTCATACCCATATCAGGTTCCTTAAGAATTAAAGCCATAGGCACTGCTGCATAAAATAAAACTATAAAGAAATTCTTTACATTGTTTATATTACCCTCCAGGTCATCTAATTTTTTAGCAACCATAATAATCATAGCAATTTTAGCAAATTCCGACGGTTGAAAGGTTTTGTTGCCTACTCCAATCCAACCTGTAGCTCCGTTTCTTGCTGGCGTAAATAAAACTACAATGAGCAGAATATTACAAACCCAGTATATAATAGGAATATAATTTTTTATTGTGGTATAATCTACTAACAATAATAGATATACTACAATTAAACATACTATTAAAGCAATAAGCTGTTGAACTAGATAATAGTTACCTGCCCTTAAATGTGTAGCACTATAAATATTCATGCAACCAAAAGCGACAATTATCAACACAACAACTAATGCACCAAAATCAAACTGCCTTAAAAGCTTTCTATCAATCTTAAATCTATCTAGCATTGCTACCCCTCCATTAAGGACATTATAACATATGCACGTTAAATAAAGCTATGCATAATACAATTATACATAGCTTTATTTACTTTAGCGTTTACCTCTCATATTTCTAATTGGTATATTTGCAATTAGTGCTGGAGCATTACCTTCTTCAATGTCCGTCCTAGTTAGTTTAACCTCAACATCTGAATTGTCAATTTCTACATACTTTGCTATAACGCTTAATATTTCACCCTTAATTGCTTCTAAGAGTTCTGGCGACAAATCAGCTCTATCATGGATAAGTATCAATTTTAATCTTTCTTTAGCAACATCTTTTGAGGAAGGTTTATTAGTAAAAAGCTTAAATAAATCCACAAAAACCCCTCCCTATTTTTTCTTGAATAATTTCTTCAAGGATCCAAAAAAACCAGTGTCATTTTCTTCAGGGCTAACAAATGGAATTTCTTCTCCCATAATTCTTCTTGCTATATCTTTAAACGCTTGTCCCGCAAATGAGTTTTGAGTTAGCACTATAGGTTCTCCCTTGTTTGTTGAAACGGTGATTTCTTTATCATTAGGCACTACCCCTATAAGCTTTATTGCTAAATTATCTATTACATCATTTACACTTAGCATGTCGCCTCTTTTTACCATTTCATAATCTATTCTATTTACTACCAGTTGGTGATCATATAATCCTTTTGCATCCAATTTTCCAATAACTCTATCAGCATCTCTTACTGAGGTAAGTTCTGGATTTACCACGACTATTGCTCTATCCGCGCCTACAACAGCGTTTTCAAATCCCTGCTCTATACCAGCTGGGCAGTCTATTAAAACATAATCAAAATCATTTTTTAATTCATTAACAAGATTCAACATTTGTTCAGTTTTAACATCGTTCTTATCTCTTGTTTGGGCTGTAGGAAGCAAATAAAGATTCTCATATCTTTTATCTTTAATTAATGCCTGCTTTAATCTACAGTTCTCCTCTATAACATCTAGCAAAGTAAAAACTATTCTATTTTCAAGACCCATTAAAACATCTAAGTTTCTAAGACCTGTATCACCGTCTACAACTACAACCTTCTTACTAGCTGCAGCCAATGCTGTTCCTATGTTAGCAGTAGTTGTAGTTTTTCCTACGCCTCCCTTTCCTGATGTAATTACTATAGCTTGTCCCATATGTTTTACCTCCATTAAATAAATTTGTTAGGTGAATAAGGTTCAACAATAATAGTTTTACCTCTTAATTTAGCAACCTCAGGATACTGTGGTTTTTCATCCTCCTCTGGTGCTCTAGTCATAGTATTGGCAATTTGAAGTATTTTGGGTTGAAGCATAAAAGCTGCAATTAAAGCCTTATCATTGCCGCTAGCACCTGCATGTACATCTCCTCTTAAGCATCCCATCACTATTATGTTTCCACCAGCTGAAACTTTTGATCCCGGATTTACATCACCTATGATTACAATATTTCCTGAGTAGTTGACAACCTGTCCACTTCTAATTGTTCTTTTTATAAATTTAGTTCTTCCCTCATAAATGCCCGAAAAAGATTTATTTGAATTTTCCTCTAAGTCTTCAAATATACAATCTTTGATTAAAAATTCATCAAATAGGATATCTTTTAATTTCCTTAGCTGTCTTTCGTTTATATACTTTAATTCAGTAGTCACTTTAAGAGTACATCCCTTGTAAAATCTCTTACCCTTTGACAGCTTATCTATCAAAATCTCCAGCATATCATCAAAATCTTTAAAATTGTTCATATCTATTATTACGTTTAGTCCTTCTTTGTTACCCTTGATGACTATTTTGTCTGCTCCCATAATAATACCTCCACAAATATGCCTCTTTTATATTTCAACATAGTTTTATAAAATCCTTCTTTTAATTCTGATTTTTTATTATTACATAAAAAATAATAACATGGAAAGCAATTTTATGAAACAAAAACCTCTACTAAAAATTTAGTAGAGGCGTTTCTTTACAATCTTCTATTTTGTTTCCATTGCATTAACATAATCCGGCAATTGATAACCTTGACTTTTTAGCCTATCTTTAAAATATGCCTCATACATTGCTCTTGCCACAGGAGCAGCATATTTTCCATAACCACCGTCAAAAATAACAACTACAACCGCAATTTCAGGATCATTATATGGTGCAAAGCCTGCATAAAAGGCGTAAGCACTTCTGCCTACAGAATCTTGTATTTGTTTATCATTATAAGTAGCAGTACCAGTTTTTCCTGCAGTTTGAATAGGAAAGCCATCAAATTCGTGAGCTGCAGTACCATTGGTTACAGCATCCAACATTCCTTCCTTTAATGCTTCTACGGTAGATGGCTTTATACCCGTATTACCTAAAACCTCAGGCTTGCTATTATCCAATAGTACTGTTTTACCATCCGCAGCATAGATTTTGTTAACAAGATGTGCCTTATACCTGGTTCCTCCGTTTACAATGGTAGATAAATAACTTACTAATTGTAAAGGAGTAAAGAAGTCCTGACCCTGGCCAATAGATGCATTATAGATATTTGATCCTGTAGTGGATTGGAAATGACCATCTGAAATAGCTACATTATATATAACCTGTAGTATGTTATTCATTTGAACATCTGAAATATCTTTACCTAGATATTGGGGGTCTTCATTCATTAAATCCTTAAATAGTTGCTTAAATTCAGCTTTTCTGTCACCAAACTTCCCATCTTTTATACAATCCTTAATTAAAGCTTTAATCTGAGTTTTAGTAGTCTTAACATCATCGCTGTCACCATCCCTATCATAAATATCTATAGTTGTGCAGCTGGCTCCTTTTGATGACTCCTTCCCATTTTTAAGTGCTTGCATTGTTACATATAAATACTGAGTAGAATAATTATTTTTAGAAGACCATGTATTATATACTTGCCCAAAATTTTCTGATATTTCAATACCTGTAGAGGGTTTAACACCAGAACTAGGCTTTACTCCTAACCCAAACTTCCAGGCATATTCAGCTAATATATCATCTCCATATTTAGTTCTTAATTTCTGTGCAAGTTTCATAAAATATGGATTACTAGAAACACCTATTGCCTTTGTTAAATTTACAGTGCCATTACTTCCATCAGATTTAAATTCTGTTTTAAAGCCGTTTCCATCATCAAACTCACCTCTATCATCTACCGTATCATTTGACGTAATTGTACCAGTCTCTAATCCAGCAATAGCTGTCACTAGCTTAAAGGTAGACCCTGGAGGTATTAAAGATGAGGTTGCATAATTATACAGTGGTTTTGCAAGTAGATCATAGGTATCTTTTCTTACAGTGCTTTTTCCTTCTATGGTTTTGATTTGAGGAAATAATTCATTCATTCTTTGTTCATCATAGCTATGCTGTTTTGCAAATCCAGTATAATCTATACTAAAATATTTATTAATTTGCTCTTGGGTCAATCCTCTAGGATCAGAAAAATCATTAGGATCAAACCCTGGTCTGCTTATAAGTGCTAAAATCTCTCCAGTTTTAACATTCATACAAAGTGCGGCTCCTCTTGTAGCATTAGATGTATCTGTAATACCTCCATCATCCTCATTCTTCCCCATAGCTCTTAAACTGGCAGCTGTTTTGTCAAAGGCTATTTCTCCTGCATTTTGTATATCTTTATCTATAGTAAGCTGAATTTTCTGTCCTTGATGAGATTGTTTCTGCGCTAGTTCATTTATAGTCCTGCCGGATTTATTTACCTCAACTAATTTTCCGCCTTTTTCTCCTTTTAATCTATCTTCATAAACTCCTTCGATGCCAGAAACCCCCATATAATCTGTGCTAGTATCATAGCCTTTTTCTTCAAGCTTCGGTGAATTAACCTTAGATATATATCCTAAGACACTAGAGGCTAATTGACCATAAGGATATTTCCTCATAGGTTGTATCTGTATATCTATTCCAGGCAGGGTACTGGCTTTTTGAAGGATAGTAAAAGCTGTTTCCTTTTTTATGTCTGCTGCAATTATTACTGGTTTGTACCCTGAAAAACTTCCCATCTTTATTTCATCCTTAACTACAAGCAGCCTTCTCACTTCTTCTGGAGAATACTTTTTAGTTAAATCTTCAATTGCAACTTTTCCGCTGCCATCCTTCTTGCCAATTATGTCGTATTTATGAAGTAGTTTTTTATAAGTTTCCTCAGGAGTAATCTTTAATAACTCTTCATCCACTTTCTTTTTTTGTTCATTATTTAATTCATTAAAAGTCTTGTTCTTATAAAGTCTATGTATAATTTCTTCATCCAATCCTCTGTCTTTTTTAAATCTTAGTTCTAAGTTTCTAAGTTCTGTTGGATTACTGCTATTAAACTCAAATCTATAGGGATTTATCTTCAATTCAAAATCATCTCTTTGGCCTTCACCATTTTCATCCAATATCTTAAATACCGTAGGCATAGTTTCAAAAATCTTGGCGTCACTTTCTTCTGTTTCTGTAAAAATTAACATGTAACTTAATACATTGGTAGCAAGTTCTGTGCCACCTTTATCAACTATAATTCCCCTAGGAGCAGGTTCACTTACAAGCTTATGTGATTTAGTACTTGCATTTGCTTTATACTCCTGAGCATCTACTACCTGCAGCACTACTAGTTTTGCTAATAAACTCAAAATAACTAATATAGTTACTATATATAAAAAAGAATATCTTGTAATTGCTGGCTTCTTATCTCCATCATTATTTACTAACAATATGATACCATCTCCTTGTATAAATATATAATATTTAAATATTCATCCTTATCTTATTAATAACCAAATACAATATTATATATAATGTATAATTTTTACCATATAAACTATAGCAGAATTTACCTAAACTTTCAATAAACCTTTTTATAGCCCAAAAAAACCACAACATTAACGTTGTGGTTTTAATTCAATACTAATTTTCTGTTTGTGCGGTTACGTAATCAGGTAACTGATAGTTATATTTAGTCTTTAACTCGTCCTGAAAATATGCTTCATACATTGCTTTTGCTACTGGTGCCGCATTTGCACCATAAGCAGCGTCAAAAATTACTACAGCAACAGCTATTTGTGGATTATCATATGGTGCAAATCCTACATACACACCGAAAGAACTTCTGCCAACTGAGTCCTGAATCTCTTTCGAACTGTAAGTTGCTGTACCAGTTTTACCAGCAGTATCAATAGGAAACCCCTGGAATACTTTATTAGCTGTACCATCTTGTGAATTAACAACCTCATGCATCCCTTCTTTTACTGCTTCAATTGTTGCTTGAGAAATGCCAGTTTGTTCCACAATCTCTGGCTTGCTGTTATCTACTAATACATTTTTTCCATCAGCATCGTATATCTTATCTACTAAATGTACTTTATATCTATTTCCGCCATTAACAATTGTTGCAATATAATTTGCAAGCTGAAGTGGAGTAAACTGATCCATACCTTGACCTATAGAAGCGTTATATATATTTGTTCCCATATTAGTCTGATAATGACCTGTAGAAATTGCAACATTGTATATTAACTGTAGAATATTATTAATCTGAGTATCTCCAATATTCTTTCCACTATACTGTGGATCTGCTTTTATCAAATTAGTGATAAGGGTTTTATATTGAGCCTTATCCTTATCAAAATTACCATCTTTTATTGAGCTGCGAACCATATCTTTAATTTGTGATTTCAAGCTTTTAACATCAGAACTATCACTGTCATGTTCATACAAATCAATTGGAGTGCAGCTAGCACCCTTATTGGGTTCTTTTCCATTTTTTAATGCCTCCATAGTGGCATATAAATATTGAGTTGCATACATATTTTTAGCTGACCAAGAATTAAAAACTTGACCAAAGTTCTCTGGAATTTCTATTCCTGTGCTGGGTTTTACCCCTGAATTAGGTTTAACTCCTAAACCAAATTTCCAAGCATAGTCTGCAAGTTTATCATCGCCATATTGACTTCTTAAAAGCTGACCTACTCTCATAAAATATGGATTACTGGAAACTCCAATAGCGCTTACTAGATTTACAACACCATGTACACCATCAGACTTAAATTCAGTCTTAAAACCTTTCCCATCATTGAAGAAACCCTCATCATCCACTGTGGTATCCTTTGTAACTACTCCACTCTCTAAGCCAGCAATTGCTGTAAGAGGTTTAAAGGTAGACCCCGGTGGAGTTAAAGAAAAAGTTGCATAGTTATATAATGGTTTTGCAATAAGATCATACTTATCTTTTCTTATAGTAGTATTCCCTTGTATACTTGTATCTACTGGAAATAACTCATTTATTCTTTGCTGGTCATACCCCTTGGACTTTCCAAAAGCCTCATAATCTGGGTTAAAATACTTAGTAATCTCATCACTGGTTAATCCTCTCGGGTCTGCAAAATCATTTGGATTAAAGCCTGGCCTGCTTGCCAAAGCTAAAACTGCTCCTGTTTTAACATCAATACATACAGCAGCTCCTCTAGTGGCATTTGTCATATTATTACTACCACCATCATCGTGCGTAATACCCTGGGCTCTTAAGCTTGCCATAGTTCTATCTAAAGCTTGTTCAGCAGCATACTGAACATCCTTGTCTATTGTAAGCTGAATTTTTTGTCCCTGTGCAGGTAACTTCTGGGCTAGTTCATTAATAGTTCTGCCTGATTTATTTACCTCAACTATTTTTCCACCTTTTGCTCCCTTTAGCCTGTCCTCGAAAGCAGCTTCAATTCCTGAAGTACCTACATAATCAGTACTTACATCATAACCCTTTTCTTCATACTTTTCCTGCTGAGATGGATTTATTTTGGATATATATCCAAGGACATTTGAAGCCAAAGTACCCAAAGGATAATTTCTTATAGGCTGTACTTGCACATCAATACCTGGCAGTGAGCTTAATTTTTGAAGGAAAATAAATGCTGTTGACTGCTTAATATTTGCAGCTATAGTAACGGGTTTATAACCAGAGAAACTCTCCATTTTCACAGCATCTTTTATAACCAGAAGTCTTCTTACCTCTTCAGGAGAATATTTCTTTGTTAAATCCTCTCCTACTACTTTACCACTGCTGTCTTTACCTGTAAGTCCGTATTGAGTTAAAAGCCTATTATAGGTTTCTTCAGGTGTTAACTTTAGAAGCTCATCATCCACTACCTTTTTTTGTGCATCAGTCAATTCACTGGCAGTTTTACCTTTATAAAGCTTTCGTACAATCTCTTCATCTAGCCCTCTATCTTTTTTGAATCTCAATTCCCAGTTCTTTCTTACTGCTGGATCATCACTTTTAAATTCAAATCTAAAAGGATTAATTTTCAGCTCAAAATCATCCACCTGACTCTCACCGTTATCATCAAGTATTTTAAAAACCTGAGGCATTGTTTCAAAAAAACTCTTATCACTGTCTTCTGTTTCGGTGAATACAAGCATATAACTTGGGACATTGGTTGCAAGTTCTGTTCCATTCTTGTCCACTATAACCCCTCTTGATGCAGGTTCACTAATTAATTTATGAGATTTGTTATTTGCAGTTTCTTCATACTGTTGAGCATTCACAACTTGCAACACAATTAGCTTTGAGGCCAATCCAGAGATTAGTAACATTAAAATGACACCTAAAGCAGTATATCTGTTAAATAATTTCTTACTGGGTTTACTCTTCTTTCCTTTCATTTAATCATCCTTCCTAGAACTTCCACGTTTTCATCATATAAGGCTTTTGGCATAGATTATACACTCTTCTGTACATTATCACTGCAATAACTAAATTGTAAACGCCATTAAATAGTGCTACTTCTATATGTGAATATACTCCCAACATGTATAAAACTGTAAATATGCCTACCCCCTTAACTACTGTTAAAATAAATACTGTAATTATAGGGATTAATGACTTTTCTTTAAATAAACTTTTCCCTACCTGAGCCGCTGTTACACATAAAAGTATATTTAGGAAAGTATTAACACCAAAGCCCTTAAAAAAATACAAGTCTTGAAGCATTCCTGAAAACATTCCAATCCAAAGTCCTGACCAGTCTTCATTTATAATGGAATAGCATATAGCGAAAACAAAAAGTAGGCTTGGGTAATATCCTCTTACTGCAAAAAACGGTATAAAAGAATTATCCAACACTAAAAATAAAATTAATAAAAAAGCTAACATTAATTTTTTCTTCATTTCATATTACCACCCCAGAAATTACTTACTAGCATCATACTTAACTTCATGCCCATCATAGTTTTTAGGTACAACTACGAGAACTTCCTCAAGCTTATTAAAATCTACAAAGGGTTTAATGGTAGCAACCTTCATAACCTTTCCGCTATCTTCCTGAACATCAATAACTTCACCTATTCTAATATTATTTGGATATATAGTTCCAGCGCCTGTCAAAATTACATTTCCTTTTTGTATATTGGATGTTCTTGGCAGATAATATATCTTTGCAAGAAATTCTTTATTATTATCCTTAAATCCTTTAACAATACCGCTATCTCTGGTTTCTTGAACAAGTGCTCCAACTTCTATGTTTTCATTTGCCAAAGACTGTACTATTGAGTAATTTGCATAAACTGCTGTAACTTGGCCCACAAGCCCTTCTTGTGTTGTTACTGCCATCCCTATAGCAATTCCATCATTTTTACCTCTATTTATAGTAAATTGATCTAGTACGTCATTTCCGCTTTTTCCAATTATGTCGCAGCCAATAAAATTAAATTCTGAACGCTGCTCCTTAAAATCAAGGGCCGCTCTAAGGTTTTTATTTTCTTTTTCAAGAGTATCATAAGCCGAAACCTTGCTGTTCATTTCTGAAATTTCTTTTTTGAGTTCTTCGTTTTCTTTTTTCACTTCACTAAAATGTGTAATAAAGCTAAGTGAATCTTTAGCACCGCTAACTGCTTTATATATTATTCCTTGAAAGGAATTCAAAGTAACACCCACACCATTTTCAACAACTGAACCCTGTTCTCTCTTTACACTGTAGCCAATTAGTATCAAAAAGCTAACTGACAGAACAATAACAGTTACTGCCAGTTTATTTTTAAATAGTTTCATATTTTGCCTTAGTTATTGCCTAATTTATCTATATGTTCTAGTGCTTTACCAGCACCTAAAGCTACACAATCAAGAGGTGATTCAGCAATATGAACAGGCATGTGGGTTTCTTTGTTTATTAAGCTGTCTAATCCTTTCAATAACGCTCCTCCACCTGTAAGCATTATTCCTTTGTCCATAATATCAGACGCAAGTTCTGGCGGAGTCTTTTCAAGGGTTAATTTTATAGCTTCAATTATTGCCGCAACAGGCTCTTTTAAAGCTTCTCTAACTTCACTTTCATTAATGTTTATATTTTTAGGAAGACCAGATATTAAATCCCTTCCTTTAATTTGCATAGTTTCTTCTTCATCTGAAATTTTGTAAGCTGAACCTAGCTGCATCTTAACATTTTCAGCAGTTCTTTCACCAATCATAAGATTATATTCTTTCTTAATGTGATTGATAATCGCGTGATCCAGTTCATCCCCAGCTATTCTTAAAGACTTGCTTGTAACTATGCCACCTAGTGAGATAACAGCAACTTCTGTAGTACCGCCTCCGATATCAACAACCATGCTTCCAGTTGGTTCTTCAACAGGTAATCCTGCGCCAATAGCAGCTGCCATCGGCTCTTCTAATAAACGAACAAATCTAGCTCCTGCACTTCTAGTTGCTTCTTCAATAGCTCTTTTCTCTACTTCTGTTACTCCTGATGGAAAGCATACAATTATTCTTGGACTTGCAAAAGCACTCTTTGAACTTACTTTATTTATAAACATTCTAAGCATATTTTCAGTTTCATCAAAGTCAGCAATCACTCCATCCTTAAGAGGTCTGATAGCTACTATATTTCCTGGGGTTCTACCAATCATTTGCTTGGCATCATTACCTACAGCTAGAACTTGTTTATTATTTGTATTTATAGCCACAACAGAAGGTTCTCTTAATACGATTCCCTTCCCCTTAACATATACTAAAGTATTAGCAGTCCCTAAATCTATTCCCATATCTCTTGATATTCCAAAAAAACTCATTAATCAAAACTCCTTTCAAAACTCTCACAAAATTCCTTTTTCCTTCAAACTTATGTAAGTACCATTGCCAATTATTATGTGATCTAATAATTCAATTCCAAGGAGCCTTCCACACTCCTTAAGCCTTATGGTTACATTAATATCCTCACTGCTTGGAGAAGGATCTCCCGAGGGATGATTATGACACACAACAATAGATGCACTATGATTTGAAATAGCCTCATAAAACACTTCCCTAGGGTGTACGATAGAAGAATTCAAGCTGCCCATAGATACATCACAAACCTTTATTACATTATTTTTTGTATTAAGCAGCATAACTTTCAGATGCTCTTTTGAAAGAGTTCTCATTTCTTCCATCAGTAAATCTGCTGCATCCTTTGGTCTAGAAATTTTATATTCGTCTCCAGACCTAAATGTTCTAAACCTCTTCGACAATTCCCCGATAGCTATTATCTGAGCCGCCTTAGTAGGTCCAATGCCGTCAATATTTAACAATTCACTTATAGATGCGGTCAATAGCCCATTTAACCCTTTATTTAATGTAATAAGCCTATTTGCCAAGCTTATTATGTCTTCATTTTTGCTTCCTGTTCTTAAAACTATGGCTAAAAGTTCACTATTAGAAATTCCTTCTGCGCCATATCTTAACAACCTCTCTCTAGGCCTTTCACTTTCGGGTAAATCTATAATTTTCATTAACCTATTCATTAATTATTCCCCTTATATAGATTTATCCCCATCCCAATAAAATCAGTGTATGTTTTTGTAATCTAACATATTATATAATTTATTTAAAGGAAGACCCACTACATTGTAGTAACACCCATGTATTTCTTCTATAAAAATAGCTGCTTTTCCTTGAATACCATATGCCCCTGCCTTATCCATTGGATCGCCACTTTCGATGTAGTTCCAAATTTCCTCATCAGAAATTGATGAAAACTTCACTTCAGTTACTGCATAATCTGTTAGTACTTGGCTGGTAGCAGTATTTATAATTGCTATTCCAGAATAAACTTTATGAGTATTACCACTTAATAATTTTAGCATATTATATGCATCTTGCTTATCCTTAGGTTTTCCAAGAACTCTATCATTTATTGCTACGATAGTATCGCAGCCAATTACTAAAGCCTCATCATTTTGCCCTAAAGCAACCTGCTGAGCTTTACCCTTAGCAAGAGCTATTACATAATCTTGAAAATCCCCGCAAAAACTTACCTTATCCTCATCAAAATCGCTTACTATAATCTTAAAGTTCTCTGTAATTCTTTTTAGTAATTCTTGCCTTCTTGCTGAAGCAGATGCTAAAATTAATTTCATAATTTCACTTCCTATTTTTCCCTATAATTATTATTGCCACTATTATACCTACTATAGACATGATATTAATATTAAAGTTTAATCCAAATGTTATACTCAAAACTTTTAAATCTAGTATGAATGGTTTAGGGGTTCCTACTGAATATGAGTCCTTTAAAAAAGCAACCGTTGAAAACCTATTTCCAAGAATATCACCTGCAAAGGTTCCACTAATTGCTCCAACTAGAATTAAAAATACAAAATACTTTAAGTTTTTGGATTCATTCAATCACATCACCTTACTCTAAAACTTATATCTAATATAGTGTAACATTTAATAAATAGTTAAACAAGTGCATATGCCATTATTTAAAAAAATTTTAAATATTACTTAAATGGAGTCTCTATTATGAATTTTCTAAAATCTTGCACTTATCCTCTACGCAAAAAAGAGAAGCAAAAATTTCGCTTCCCCTCTATTTAATCTTTTTTAATTCATTATATATAAATATATCGTTTGACATAACGCTGTTTTGTGAAACCTCCTTGGGTAGTTTATCAATATAATCCTTCAATTCATTTGCCACCTGTATATTCTTACCACTTCCATCTATTTTCTTCAGCCCACTACTCCACTGTTTCAATTTATCTGTTTGCACTGACTTTATATCAGTCTCTGATAATTTGTTAAAAACACTAATTATTGCATTTATAAGTTCAACTATCTGAGCATTACACTCATCATTTTTATCCACCTGAAAATAAATTTTCATGCTGTCTACCTTATTGTCGCTAAGAAATTTAACCGTTTTTTGACTATCATCATCTTTGTAAATACCATATAATACTCTGTACTTATTATTATCACTAACGGTAAAACCTCCGCCAAGTTTATTTAGTGTACCAAGCAATTCGTCAACATTTTCTTTTTTTGTAAATACACCACATTGAATAGCAGTAAATTTTACAATGTCAGCCTTTGTTTCATTCTTTGTACTGCTGTTTTCCTGAGTTTGCTTAACCAACTGTGCATTTTGTTTACCATTCCCAAAAAACATATTGGATATAACACTGCCTAGTAACAATGACAGGAAAAGCACTATTACAAGTGCTATTAAAAACCTATATCCACCTTTATCATTTTTCTTTAGATTATATCTTGTATACCTCATTTTCTTATCCTCCCCAAAATTTTAATATTGGTTGTGATATTATATAAATATTAATGGGATATACTAATTAGACTAATAATTTTTTTAATTTCCTAATATAAAAATAAAAGTTCCATAACTATTAACAAGTTATAGAACTTAACTTACAAAGTATTAATATGTAGCTTATATAATATGTATATTCTAGCGAAGCACTCTTCTAGCCCCTGCATATCTTTGACTATAATAACTTTCACTTAAGTTACTTACAGTAACCTTATGACTTCCAGAAGATGCATGTATAAAATTACCGCCGCCTATGTATATACCCACATGGGATACAGATGAATATGTATTAAAAAACACTAAATCTCCAGCCGCTAATTTATCTTTTGATACGGCAGTTCCCATATCAAATTGAGAACCTGTATAATGATCCATTTGAATACCGAACTTGCTAAAAACGTATGCAGTAAAGCCGGAACAATCAAAAGCACTAGGACCTGCTGCTCCCCAAACATAAGGCTTTCCCATAAATTGATATGCATAAGAAATAACATCACTATTTCCTGCACTGCTTCCTCCCCTTGTTATCTTTACACCATTTGAGCCCTGAGCACTACTAGATACTTGAATAGCTTCATTTTCTGATCCTTTAGCTTTAATTACTTTATCACCAGATAAATTTGCTGTTCTCATAATTACTGTTTGTTTCATATCTACTGAAGTATCAGCTTTTGCATCATTATTTAAATTATATGATGTTATCGTTATCATACCAAGTGATAAAACTGCTGCAAACGCCACACATTTAACCCTTTTCACCTAAATTCCTCCAAGCATAAGAAATATTTATTTATATAACGTTAAATTTCAACTTAATTTGACACTATATAAATATAATACCCTAATTGTCAACAAAGTGTCAATAATAAAAGAGTAATTTTTTCAAAAAACTATATTTTCTGAACATTTTCGCCGACAATTAACATTATTCCCTTTCAAGTATCATAATATTATCTTTTTTGTCATTATGCTTATAAAAATTTGGTGAGATTCTAGTTAACATAAATCCATTATTTTTCCAAAGCTCTAACATATCCTTATTAGCATAGGTTACCATTGTTGAAAACTCATTTATTCCATAGTTATTTAAAAAATAATTTAATATTTCTTTTAGAATAAGATCCTGAACTTCCTTAGTTTTATGCTGATGTTGAACGATAAAACTAGCAATCCATACCTTATTGGTATTTTTAAATTCCACCCTACCTTTAAAAATACCAATAAGTTTTCCATGTTTACTAATTTTTAAGAAAAATTCACTCTCACTAACGTAGTATTCCAAGAATCTCTCGTATAATTCATCCATTTCTAGATAGTTCTCATTTTTATCAAAATAATCCTTTTCATCATTATACCACTGCTGTATAGCCTTAATATCTTCTTTCTCTATGCTTGAAATAGCTATATCATTAAATTGCATATTTATATCAAACATAATTAACACCTCACCAAATAATAAATTCTACATAAAGTTCTAATTTCCTTTAAATTTTTAAGTTTTCATTATTCAGTTAAGCTCCTAATTAAAATCTAATATTAATAATTTTATGGATATGTATATAAACCTTTAATAAGCAATATGCTAATATTGTGAGTTGGAGGTGTTTATGTGATAGGTGTAAATAATAATAAATTATATTCAAATTTATTAATTTTTAAATTTGAAAATCATTCTCTATATTATCCTAAAGATTTAGAAAATATATTAACCCATTCTGAAAATTCTGGTAAGTTAAAAGAAATAGAAGATATAACTACATTAGGCCAATGCATATATAAAAAAATATTTGTTATTGGTTTGGGAACTATTGAAAATTTCAATTCAATTGTTCTCCTTAATTCTATTGGTACAGCCATAAGAAAGATTAAAGATTCTATTGAAGAACTTGATATACTAGATAATTTTGAGGAGGATTACGGTTTCACCTTAGGAGAAGCTGTCAGTATTTCTCTTTATCACTTTAAGGGATTAAAAAAAGTAGCTGAAGAACAAAAATTAAAAAATATAAATATAATTTCACCTCATGCAAATTCCATTTATGATGGGCTGAACCTTGGTAGCAGTACTAACTTTGTTAGAGAACTAGTAAATTTGCCTTCAAATATAGTTACACCAAAATATCTTTGTCAAAAGGCTGAGGATATCGCCAAGGACGGAAATTTAAAAATAGAAATTAAAGATAAATTTACATTGGAACAGATGGGCATGAACGGAATACTTTCCGTAGCTAAGGGAAGCGTAAAAAGTCCTAGACTTATTGTTGTACAATATTGGGGTAATGACAAAGATAAAAATATTACTGCAATAATTGGAAAAGGTGTTACTTTTGACAGCGGTGGAATCTCTATAAAACCTTCAAAAGGTATGGAGGACATGATTGAGGACATGGCTGGAGCAGCTTCAATTCTTGGAACGATGAAGTATATATCATATATCAAACCAAGAAAGAACATACTTGCTTTAATACCGGTTGTAGAGAATATGCCTTCAGCAAATGCCTATAAACCCGGAGATGTTATTACAACCTATAGCAAAAAAACTGTTCAGGTAATCTCTACCGATGCAGAAGGAAGACTAATACTTTGTGATGCAATTACTTATGCAAAGGAACTTGGGGCAACCACAATAATTGATGTAGCAACTCTCACTGGTTCCTGTGCTAATTTTTTAGGTGATATTAATATTGGAATGCTGTGTAATAATGATATTCTTTCGAACAATATTATAAACGCAGGTAGGGATATAGGAGAAAACATCTGGAGAATGCCAAATAATCCTGATTATTTAGAACAGCTAAAAACTCCAAGTGCTGATTTAAAAAATACAGGTACTAACTGTGGTGCAATAGTTGCAGGTTTATTCCTTGAGAGCTTTGCAGAAGGAACAGATTTTGCTCATCTTGATATTGCAGGCTGTTCTTCCTTTTCAAAAGCGTCAAATATATACAGTAAAGGAGCTTCGGGAATGCCAACAAGAACTCTAATAAACTATCTTATGAAATTTTAAGTATTATAAATAAAAACACAGATAACCCCATCCAAACGAATGGGTGGCTATCTGTGTTTTAATACATTTCTACTTAATCATTTAAATCTTCTCTCTCAGCTATAGATGGTATTATCATAGATATCTCGCGAATTTTGCTGCCTTCAACTATATTTGGCATCATTCCAGCATACATTGGATAAAACATACTGGACATCATCGGCTGAGTACTATACACCTCTCCATACTGATTCATCATTTTTAGGTATGGACAATTTTTCATAACGCAACTATCCATACCTACACAATTCATGGACTTGTGTTTCTTTTCCTCATCACAAGCTTTCAGATAATTCATTTTCATCAGCGGACATGCTGTATTACTATAGAATTGACTTTCCATAAAGCATACCTCCCAAATAAACTACATTAAAAAGTATGCTTTATGTATTCATTTGATACTAATAATTATTCCATAGCCAATAATTCGGCTTTAATAACATTATGCATGCACTTAATTTCATTTAATAATGATTCCATACCTATATCCATACTTGCGATATCAAATGTTATAGACACATTTGCACGGTTATTTATCGGTATATCCTGATTTATAGTTAGTATATTACATTTGTGCTCCGCTATAAAATCTAATATTTTTGATAATGTGCCTGCCTCGTGCCCTAAGGTTAGGCCCAAAGTTACTCTATGTTCTTTCAATCCATCAGTTACTGTAAAAACATAATCCTTATACTTATAATATGAACTTCTGCTTATACCAACAGCTTTAACAGCCTCCGTTACATCAGTAGCTTCTCTAGAATTTAATAGAGCTTTAACCTTAACTACCTTTTCGAAAACCTCAGGCAAAATAGCTGTATCTATTAATAAATATTTATTCGGCACCTATTTCACTCCCTCATGACTCAATTAAAATCTTCGCTCCAACTAAGTCAGTTTTCAATTCTTTTATAGCCCAGCCTATTTGCAATTCATTGAAAGCTTTCTTCATGCCAATGATAAATTTTTCATTGTCTTTATGGATAACTGCTATAAGAGTTGATCCCGAACCACTTATGAACTCACCAACTGATCCAAGTTCCTTAGCTTTTAAAAACACTTCATCTATATTTTTTATTAAAGTCTTTCTATAAGGTTCATGTATCTTATCTTGAAACGCTGTTCTTATTTTATCAATTTCGCCATTATTAAGTGCAGTAACTAACATTGCTGCTCGAGAAACATTAAACACACAATCATTTCTTGAATAATCCTTTGGCAGTACTTTTCTTGCCGCTGAGGTACTAACTTCAAAATCAGGAATTATAACAACAAATCTTAGATTATCAGGTACATTTACCTTGGAATAGACAACTTTTTCACCATCATATATACTTACAGCCATTCCACCAACAATAGCCGGAACCACATTATCAGGATGTCCTTCCATTTCAGTAGCTAAATTAATTATTGCCTCTTCCGTCAACTTATTACCCATGATAGCATTAGCTGCCATAATACCACCTACTATACATGTAGCACTGCTTCCTAGCCCTCTAGACATTGGAACATCACATTTTGTAAACTCAATTTTATAATTACCATACTTATATTCACAAGCTTTAAAAGCCTTTACCATGCTTTTATAAACCAAATTATCTTCACTATTAACAACATTAGCATCTTCAGTAATCTCAATTTCATTATAAAGATTAAGAGCCATTCCTAATGTATCAAATCCTGGTCCCATATTTGCAGTTGTTGCTGGTATTTTTACCTTAACCATAAAAAAATCTCCCCTTGCTATTTAAATAATCTCAAATGTAATTCAAATTAATATATACGTATGCTAATCAAAGACACTTGTGTGCAAGACACATAATTTCTATAAGAATACTACATATTCTAAATAGTTACAATAGTATTTTCTAAAATAATAAGAAAAAAACTATCTCCCTTTAGAGGCAAATTTCAAAAGGGAAATAGTTTCATTATTTTATATTGTAAATTTATTTATAACTTTCCCCATTTCTATCGCCATCTGAGAAAGATTTTCCGCCCCTTGTGCTACCTCCTTCATTGATGCTGTCTGCTCCTCAGAAGCAGCTGCTACGTTCTGAGATTTAAAAACAGACTTCTTAGAAATCGAAGCAATTTTCTCTATGGATTCCACCATATTATGGGTACCTGCAGATATTTGTTGCGTAACTGCTGAAGCATCCTGCATTCTTGTATATATATTATCAACTGCAACTAAAATTTCTTTAAATGACTGTCCAGCACTCTCTACCATCGCAGACCCATCTTTTACCGCTAAATTTCCATCGTTCATAGCTGTAACAGCTTTAGTAATATTAGTTTGAATTTGGTTTATAAGTCCGCTTATTCTAGAAGTAGCTTCTGAAGATTGTTCAGCTAACTTTCTAACTTCATCTGCCACCACAGCAAAACCTTTTCCTTGTTCTCCTGCTCTGGCAGCTTCTATAGCTGCGTTAAGCGCTAATAAATTAGTTTGCTCAGCTATATCGCTAATAGTAGAAATAATTTCTCCTATTTCATTTGACTTTCTTCCAAGTTCCTCCACAATTTCAGATGAAGCGGATACTTTTCTATTTATATTTGTCATATGATTAATAGCATTTACCACTACATTATTTCCAGATTCAGCTTTTTTGTATGCTTCAAAGGATGCACTTTCAATATTTTGTATATTATTAGAAACATTGCTTATCCCTCCAGATACCTCTGAAACCATATTAGTAAATTCAGTTGCTATAATTTCTTGCTGTTCCGATCCCGCTGCAATATCTTGAACAGACATTGCTACCTGTTCAGCAGCTGCTGTGGTTTCCTCTGCGCTTGCTGTTAACTCCTCTGCTGTTGATATTACTTGTTCAATCCCATTGGTAAATGTATTAACCATTCCCCTTAAGTCTTGGGTCATTTTGTTTAAATGACGGCTCATCATTCCTAATTCATCATCTGTTTTAATTTCAAGAGATTTTGTTAAATCTCCCTCTGAAATCGAAAACGCCAAGTTATTTACATTATTAATATAGGTCTTTAAATATCTTGCAAACCATATTATCGCAGCAGTAACTATTATGGAAAACACGCCTATTAATATAGATAATGTTGTTAGCAGACTATTTATTGGTGCATACAGTTCTTTTTCAGGCATAATGGTTGCAATAATCCAACCCGTTTCCGGTATTGACAAATAATATATGTGACTTACTCCGTCTTTATCCTTAAATGTTGTATTACCGTTTTGTGAACTAATAACCTTTTGTCCAGCCATGGCCAAACTACTATTTTTATCCTTTGTGATGTTTACTTTCATAATTTTGCTTGCGTCTCCATCTGATAAAAACAAACCATTTTTATCAATTAGAAAAGCCTGTCCGGTTTTACCTACCTTAGTTCTTTTTATCATTTCCTGGATTGAATTTAGGTTAATATCCGCTGTAACTACTCCCATAAATTTATTGTCTTTGTCATAAAAGGGTGCAGTGGCAGTTACCATAGTCACCTTGCTAACCTCATCTAAATATGCTTCTGACCATACCACAGGTTTTGAGGTACCCATACCTATCTTGTACCAGTCATAACTTGGGTAATTATATGAATCACTGCTGTACTCTTCTGTATAAGAAATCTTACCACCTGATCTGAAGGCATATGGTCCCCAGAATTTCATATCAGATTTATACTTATATGGCTCAAACCATACACCAACACCAAAGGTATCTTCATTGGTATTCACAGCTCCTTCTAGCATGGATTCATAATTATCTTTGCTTAAAACAGTGCCTGATGTACCTGCCACCTTGGCTAAAGTGACTGGAATCTGACTATGTTTCTCTAATTTTTTCTGCATATCCTCTGAAATAGCCTCTAGTTGATTCTTCATTTTACTATCAATCTCGGCATTTACCAAAGCTTTTCCACTACTATAACTTATAGCTGTTAAAGCTAACATAGCTACCAAAGCCATTGGCAACACACATAATAACGTCCTAGATTGAATGCTTCTAATTTTCATAATAGCACCTCACTTAACAATTTATCACTTTAATTGCTTAAATCTATATATACATATTATTTTTCGACTGTTTTCAACAAATATTTACCCCTACTTTATAGTTTTATTCAACTTACAATTCAATTCGCACTATAGAGTGGAATAATCTTTGCATAACCTTAGAATGAAAAAACTATCATAGGTTATTTTCGCATTTAGAATAAAAATAACCTATGATAGTTTTTAATTGCAATATAAAAAGCACCTCGAAAGGTGCCTTTACATTCATATTAATATCCAAAATACCGGTACTCTATTTTGACACCTATCTCTCGATAGGTGGGTGCTCTCACAGATGCTTCAATCACTTTCAATGCCGTAAAAGGTCTCACATGAAACTACATATCCACTCCTAAGTATTGAACTCCCTTTGATGTAATGTAGGTTCAAAATAAGAGCTTAACGAGTATTCTAGAAAATATGTTTTGGTGCGAAAGACGGGACTTGAACCCGTACGGTCTCCCACACGCCCCTCAAACGTGCGCGTCTGCCGATTCCGCCACTCTCGCATATCTAGTCATATGCTGCAGGATTTAAATCCCACCCCCTGTGACTACGATAATTATTATACTACCTTACCTATAACACGTCAATATAAATAATAAAAACCTTTTCAATTATTTAAGTTAGTTAATAATCATTAAGTTAAATTAAGTTCTTAAATCTCTTTATACATTGTATATAAATTCAAAATCGCTTGAAATCAATCAAAATTCCAAGCGATTTTCACCCTTAACCCTATGGTCTTTTATATAATTTTTTATACATACTATAATTAGTATTTACTTTCTTAACATACTTATCTGTTTCCTTAAATGGTATGTAATCGAGATTTTGTCCATCTGAAGAATGCGCCGTATCATTAAGCCACTTCTTTACATTTCCTCGTCCGCCATTATAAGCAGCCAATACCAGGTCCATATTTCCCTTAAATTCACTACTTAAATCGTTTAGGTACCAGCACCCCATTCGAATATTGAATTCAGGATTATACAGCATATCTGAAGAGAAAGCTTTTATTCCCATTTTTTCTGCTGCCCATTCTGCCGTAGTGGGAGTTATCTGCATTAATCCATAGGCATTCTTTTTTGATTTTGCATTTGCATCAAAATTACTTTCTGACTTTATAACTGCCTCTACAAAATATGGATCCAATTTATACTGTGCTGCATATTTGTATACATAATCTGAATAATTCATAGGATAATAAATTCTAAGTATGCCGTTTAAATTAGTTACAATGACTACAATTACTATTAAAAATAATAGTAATATAATTCTATTCCCCCGCATCACTTCTAGTTACTAAAGTAACTATTCCTCCGTTTCATTTTTATTTACTTCAACTTTATGCCTGTTGTTGGAGTGTTTTTTATTATTTCAACAACCTTATCTATTTCCTCATAAGTTTTCTTGAGTGCTCCACTATTATCGATTACTATATCTGCATATTTTACCTTTTCATCCAGCGGCATCTGTGAGTTTATCCTGCTGAGCGCCTCTTCAACCTTTAAAGCATCTCTTTCCAGTACTCTTTTAAGCTGTGTATCTTTATCTACCCATACAACGATATTTAAATCCATTTGTTTATCAATTCCATTTTCAATGAGGGTTGGAGCATCTAGTATGGAGAAATCATATCCTTTCTTTTCATTTTCATCAAATCTAATAAATATTTCCCTAATTATATATGGGATAATTAAATTCTCATACTCTTTTCTTAAAGCTTCATTAGAAAAAATATAATTTCCAAATTCTTTTCTTTTTAAATTGCCTGCCTCATCAAAAAATTTACTATCATATCTCTGCTTTATCTTCTCCATAATCCCTGGATACAGTACAAATACTTCCCTAGCAATTTTGTCCGCATCTATGATTACAAAGCCTTTATCATTGAGTATTTTAGATATAGTACTTTTACCGCTTCCTATACCTCCTGTAAGACCCACCTTTAACATTATACCACCGCCAAATTTATACTTCCACTTTTAAACTAATTATTTTGCATCATACCAAGTATTACCGATATTTACATCAACCTCAAGAGGCACCTTCAAATCAAGTACATTTTCCATCTCTTCCTTAACTAATTCCTTAACTTTTTCCAGCTCATCCTTATAAACATTTATAATAAGTTCATCATGCACCTGCAGAATCATAGTGCTTTTAAATTTTTCAGAATTCAAACGGTTATAAACATTTACCATAGCAAGCTTAATTATATCCGCTGCACTACCTTGAATAGGAGTGTTCATAGCCAATCTTTGACCAAGTGCTTTAACAATTTTATTTGAGGATTTAATTTCAGGTATAATCCTTCTTCTACCCATAATTGTAGTAACATTCATATCTTGTTCAGCTTTTTTTATTACATCATCCAGGTATTTTTTTATATTAGGATACCTTTCCATGTAAGCATCTATATAGCTTTTTGCTTCTTTTCTTGATATCTTTAAATCTTCTGCCAAACTAAATTCACCAATTCCATATACTATACCAAAATTAACAGCCTTTGCATTACTTCTCATTCTAGGGGTTACTTCTTCTATTGGAACCTTGAACACCTCTGATGCAGTAATTGTGTGAATATCACTGTGATGCTTAAAGGCATCAATCATATTGTCGTCCCCAGCAATATGTGCAAGTACTCTTAATTCTATTTGTGAGTAATCTGCAGATAATAGTACACAATCATCATTTTCAGGAACAAATACCTTTCTGATTGATCTTCCCATTTCATATTTTATTGGAATGTTTTGAAGGTTAGGCTCTGTACTTGATAATCTTCCTGTAGTAGTAACAGTTTGATTAAAGCTGGAATGTATCTTGCCATCCTTATCAATCACTGCCTTTAGTCCCTCTATATATGTGGAGAATAATTTAGTAAGTTGTCTGTAATATGTTATCTTATCAATAATAGGATGTTTATCTGATAGTTTTTCAAGCACCTCTGCGTTAGTTGAGTATCCTGTTTTTGTTTTCTTAATTACCGGTAAATCCAATTTTTCAAATAATATCTTGCCTAACTGTTTTGGAGAACTTATATTAAACTCTTCTCCTGCCATATCATATATTTCATTTTGCACAGTACTTATCTCTGAACTAAATTTCTCACCTAATTCGTTTAAAATATTCGAATCTACTTTAAAACCATATGATTCCATAGCCGCTAAAACTTCTATTAAAGGCTGCTCAACTGAAAATAGTAAAGTTTCCATACCTAAATTTTTAATTTTATCAAACAAATAATCATGTACATCATTTAAAAGATGAACCATTTTAACCTTTAAAAGTTCTCCGTCATCTTTTAAATCTATATTTAAACCTTCACCTATCATATCGATTAGATTATATTCACTCTTAGCAGGATCAATAAGGTATGCTGCTATTTTACTATCAAATTTAAGACCTTTCATTTTAATATCTATCTTACTCAAAACGGTATATGCATTTTTCGCATCATGAATTACTTTGCCTATATTTTCATCTTCAAAGATTTGTTTTAATATAGCCTCTGTTTCTTCCTTATTTGTCTCAATAATTTCTGATAAATTTATTACATAATCCTTTTCTTTTGAATTTAAATATATACGGTTTATGCAGCTTGAGGAATACACATTTTCATTCTCAAAATCAAATAGTAAAGAGATATTGTTATCTAGATTAGATTTTAATAGCGAAAGTTTATTAACCGAGTCAACCACTTCGTAATCCACCGCTATTTCTTGTCTCTCTACCTGCTCCTCAGGAAGTTGAAGCTTATCTATAAGTGATTTAAACTGCAGTCTGTGAAACAAACTTTTTATTCCTTCAGCATCTAAATTATCCTTTGATTTTATAGAATCCAAGTCAATTTCCACAGGCACATTAGTCATAATTGTAGCTAATTTCTTACTAAAAACAGCCTGTTCACTATACTCCATTAAATTCTCTTTAATCTTCTTACCATTTACCTTTTCTATATTCTGAAGTACATTTTCTAAGCTTCCATACTCTTGAATAAGTTTATATGCAGTTTTTTCTCCAACTCCAGGTACACCTGGGATATTATCCGATTTATCTCCCATAAGACCTTTCACGTCTATGAATTGCTGCGGGGTCACACCAAACTCCTCTATCATCCTCTTCTTATCATAAATTTCCTTTTCCGTCATGCCTTTTTTATTTATAACAACCTTAACATTGTCAGTTGCAAGTTGAAGAGCATCTCTATCTCCTGTTACTATATATACTTCTATTCCCTTTTCTTCTGCAAAAACAGATAATGTTCCAATTAAATCATCTGCCTCAAAGCCATCTATTTCAAATATATTGATGGAAAGCTTATCTAGAAGTTCCTTAACCACAGGAAATTGTTCTGCCAGCTCAGGCGGCATCTTTTTTCTTCCTGCTTTATATTCTTCATATTGAACGTGTCTGAAGGTAGGTGCCTTTCTATCAAAGGTTGTAACCACATAATCTGGATTAAGCTCTTCCTTCATTTTTAAGAGCATATTCGTGAACCCATACACAGCATTGGTATGGATACCTTCTGAATTTGTAAGTGGAGGTAAAGCGTAAAAGGCTCTATTCATTAAACTATTCCCATCCAATATAAGTAATCTTTCCATCTATATCACTACTCCTTAAAATAACATTTCTTATATATATCATGAAATTTACCAAACCAAAAATATACTGCAAAATTATATTATACACTATTTACAATTTAATATTAACATTAAACAATAGGTATATTCAAATTCTGTTTTTCGTGTACAAGTAAAATTTACAGTTGTATATTGAATAATACCAATGATTTCGTTTATATTTATTAGTAGAGGTGTTGAATATGCTAAAAAATGATTTCAGTGCAAAAATGTGTGAAGATTTTATAACCCTTATTAAAGAAATTAAAAATTTAAAGGAATTAAATAAAGACACAGTTTCCATTATTGATGCTTCTTATAAAAAGTTTTTTGGTTTTGGTTCCGGTTTCGTTAATAAAGTATCTGAAACCGATTTAAAAGAGATGTTAAAGACTAATGACCATATTGATGGAAATAAATGCGTAATAATGGCTTCTCTTCTAATAGAAGAAGCTAATATATATAATCAAATAGACGAACCAGTTGAAGCTTTTTATAGATACTCTAAGAGCTTTAATATCTTTAGTGAAGTATTTTTTAGCGGAACTGAAACTCAGCTTAATGACTATACTAACTATATGTCCTTAGCAGCTGATAAGCTAAATGAGTTTGAAATAAGCAATCCTCAAAAGGAGCAAATTTTTAATTTCTATTCTATTTCAGGAGAATATGCTAAAGCTGAAGATGTTCTTTATGATTTAATAGATAGTGATCCTACATATAAAAATAAAGCTATATTTTTTTACGACGATTTACTTAAAAAAAGTGATGATGCTTTAGAAAAAGGAAATTTACCAAGAAATGAAGTAATAGATGCATTAGATAGCCTGCAAAAAAATCAAAAAAGCTAATTCCCTGTAGGGAATTAACTTTTCTTTTTTTATCTAATTTTCTCCCATGATTAACCCTAAAAAATTAAAAGTCTTCTATTTTCCTATAAAACTTTTCATTTAAAGTGGGTTGCGTTTATAATACCACATTTAACCTGATAATTTATTAAGCTTAGGTTATGACTATGTTAATTTTTATCATCTTTATAGGGATCGATATGAATGTTCACTCGGGTATTTTTAAACCTTTCATTCATTGCTCTTTTCAAATTTCCAATGATATCATGTGCTTCTCTAGCTGTAAGGTGAGGGTCAACGGTAATATGAAAGTCTATATGCTTTACATTTCCTGACTTTCTTGTTTTAAGCTTGTGGTAATCAATAAATTTACTACTGTGTTCTCTTATAATTTTTTGTATTTCTTCTTCCTCTTCATCAGACAAGCTTGTATCAAGAAGATAGTCAAAGGCACTTTTGGAGAGTTCCCAAGCTTCCTTAATTATAAGTAGTGCCACAAGTATAGCAACAATTGAATCCAGCATAAGCAGACCTGTAAGTTTTATAAGAATAATTCCAGTACCTACACCTAGGGACGTATATACATCAGTTTTTAAATGGAGAGCATCTGCCTCAAGAGCCATAGAACCTTCTTCTTGAGAAACTCTGTATAATTTGCTTGATACAGCAAAATTTACAAGTGCTGAAAAAATCATAACTACAATAGCTATGGTAGATTGTTCAATTTCAACAGGTTCAAATATTTTCTTGATAGCTTCAAAAATAATCATTGCTGCAGCAATAAATATTAAAACTCCTTCAACCATACCGGAGAAATTCTCTATTTTTCCATGACCATAAGGATGCTTTCTATCAGCAGGCTTTGCAGACTGCCTAACAGAGAAAAAAGCAACTAGCGATGCTATCAAATCCATTCCTGAATGTATTGCTTCAGAAATAATACTAACTGAGCCACTTAAAATTCCTGCTATTATTTTAAAAATTATAAGCAAGGTATTTGACAAAATTGATAAAAAAGCAATTTTAACTCTTCTATCAGAAGTTACCATAATAATCCTCTCCTCAATGAAACCAATAATTTAAGTCAATCTAACAATTTAGACGCTATAATTATAAAAATAATGAACTCTATTAGTTTATCCCTAAAATTTATTTATATTTAATATTATCTCTTATTTAAAAGACTACGTTCTACTATTCTAATTACTTAATACAATAGAACCCTGCCTGCATATATGAATACCAAAACAACTCTACTACTTTGAACCCACTCTTTCTCAGCAGGCTAAGATGCTCCTCAACTGTAATAGGAAAATACTCTACACCAAATCTATCCATATGTTTTTCAGCCTCCAAGGACGTTTTCCCACAGCTTATTTGAAACTGTTTCCAATATTCTTTTCCATTATTAGTGCCCACCACAGTAAAGGGCCTAATATTTTCAAAGGTTATATAAATACCTCCATCCCTTAACAAATCATAACACTTAATTGTTGCTTTCTCTCTTTCTTCTCTTGATAAATAATGATGTGCTTGTATTGCAGTAATTATATCTGGGCGTTCACTCTCATCAAGTTCTATATACTGCGTAGCTGAAGGAATATATTTAATTTTCTCCTTTAAAAATTTGTGCAGTTTTAGTTTTGCTTCTCTCAGCATGCCTTCAGATGGATCAGCCAATATAAATAAAGTATTCGCAAAGTTGTCTATAGCTTTTTCAATAAGAGAGCCTGTACCACAACCTGTATCTAACCAAATCCTCGGATTACCTATTGTAATATCTAGAAACTTAAGTACTTCTTTATGAAAACATTCATAATAGGGGATTGTGCTATTAATCTTAGAATCATACACAGATGCTAAATGTGGAGTTGAATTATCTATACTTTCCACCTTTACTCCTCCTTTTCAGCAATATCACCATAATTGTACCATATAAACATATTAACAAACAGTTTCCAAAACCATATATCCACTGAAAAATAAAAAAGGAGGATAGCTATCTTCCCCCTCATATGCAAATATAAAATTATTTTAGTATAGTAACTGTTCCTTCTTTTCTTGGTGGAGCTTGCGATTCCATTGCCTTATAGCCAAAAGCACCTGAACCAACTACTGTATAACCTTCAGGTATTCCTAAATCCTTTAAAATACTTTTACCTACTTCAGTTTCAAGTGAAAATTTAATTGCATGAATCCAACAGGAACCTATGCCTAAAGCTTCTGCTGCCAGGAACATATTTCCTAAGGCCAAGGCACCGTCAAATTGTGATGTGATTACATTTTCATCACAAGCTACTATGATGACAGTTGGTGCATTATAAAAGGCATTAAATTTATCATCTGCTGATCTTTGCATTGCAATCTTGCAGCCTTCATTAATTTTATGTAATATCTCTTTATTTTGAACTACTGTAAAATGCCAAGGCTGCTTATTCATACCGCTAGGTGCAAACCTTCCTGCTTCTAAAATTGTTTCTAATTCTTCATCCTTTATTTGTTTCTCAGTATACTTTCTTGTGCTTCTTCTATTCAATATGGTCTTAATTGCTTCGTTCATATTATTACCTCCTTGAACGTATGTAAATTATTGATTATATGATTATTATGCATCCAAACACCTGAAATTAGTAGTATGCACTTTTTAGTTATATGCTATCCAATAGGATACCTTGTTACTTTAATCCATCATTATTTTATCTATAAATAATTTAAATGAAGTTTTCCATAGTATTAAATCAATAACAAATAAAATCAGAAGATAAATATATACTAAATTTTATAAAGGTTAAGTCGAAATGAATTCCTACTAAAAAAGCAATACAAATTAACATAATAAAACATATGGCCCCAGCATCTTGTTGAGAAACTTGAAACCCTTTGGAAAAAGGCAAGGCTTTTTCCATGCATTTAAAGCAAATAAGTACATCTAAAATAATAACCAATAGAACTCGATAATGTATATAATAGAGCTGTTATCATAATTGAAAATAAATCTATTAATATCAATTCCAAAACAAGCACTATAAAAAATAGTATGCCATTTTTTATCGAAACCACTAGAGCAAGTCCAGCTAATGCCATAGTTATATAAAAAATATACTCATAGAAAACATAATGTACTTTTTTGAAATGACGGTAGCAATCAAAAATAACCCCACCAAAGCATAAACCCACAAGGATTTAAAAAACTTATTATCATCATCTTCTTTTTTCTTAGACCCTTTTATTATAGATGGAGTTCTCCTTCCATCCATAAGATTCCTCAATGCCTAACATTGCCATAAGCTTTTGAGACTTACCTTCTGCTGCCTTATAAGTTAATCCATATAATTCCCCTATAAATGTTAGATACTCCCTTGCTGTAAGATTTAGATTCTTCAATGAAATTATTGGTTCTCTTATACTTTCCACGGAATACTCCTTTAATCATTGTTATTTGTAATATTCTATCACATCACCATAATAATAACAATTGTCGTCTCCAATTATCATTTAACTTTATATTGACTTAAAGACATGTCCTATATCATCGGTAATCTTGCTGTCAATTAAACCATCATATTTCATACCATTTAGAATATTCATAGCTTCTCCATGCTTAAGTGATTCTCTATAAGGTCTTTCTTCAGTCAATGCCTCATAGATATCAAGACATGCTACAAGTCTTGAGTTAAAATCAAGATCTTTAGTATTTTTTCCATATGGATACCCCAAACCATTTAGTTTTTCGTGATGATTAGATGCCCATTCAGTAATCTCTTCGAAGCCCTTTATTTCTTGTAATGCCATTCTTGTATAGTAAGTATGCTCTTTAATTACCTCAAATTCGTACTTTGTAAGCTTATTTGGCCTGTCTAAAATTGCATTAGGTACTGCCAGTTTACCTATATCATGTAAATTAGCTGCAATAATAAGCTTCAACCTTTCATCATCCTTTATTCCGTAAAAATCAGCCATAATAGCTACCTTTTCTGATAAATCCCTTGAATGTCTTTGAGTATACTTAGATTTAGAGTCGATTATCTTTGAAAAAATTTGAGTTATATCCTGTATTTTTTCAAAGGGCAAGTCTACAACATACTGAGGTGTACTTTTCCTTATAGCACTATCAATAGAAAGATTTTTTAAATCCATCCAAAAAGCCTTATTTTGGGCTGCATTGCGAAAAGCATTAGCAATCTCAGTTGAAAACATTCTATTTTCCTGTTCTTTAATAAATCTGAATATATTGTTTTGAGTATCTAAACTATTATTTTGAATATCGAAGTCCATTTCTAAAACATCCGCCATTTCAATTATCTGTGACATTACAGGTATTTCATCTCTATTCAAGCTAAAGAAGCCTGAACCATCATATCTCTCGTGATGATATTTTATTACATTTCTAACATCAGTTAAAAACGGATACTTTTTAATGTTTTCTTCACCAATGGTGCAATGTTCCTTTATTAGCTCCAATTCACTTATTTTGCTTGATCCTTCTGTATTTAAACTCTCAAATAAACTCTTTTCACTAACACCATTGTCATGTAAAATTGCTAGTGCAGCAATATCATGCAGTTCTTCAGAACTGAATCCAAGCTCTTCAGCAATCTTTAGTGCCATATAGGCAGTTCTTTTGCCATGATTTGTATTGGCACCTAATATATCTATCTCAACAAAATCCAGTGCAAAAGATATGGCAGTTAAAAATTCATTTAAATTAAAAACCATTCTATCCATCCCCCCAATATTATCACTTTAAAATTTCAACTAGAAACAACTTCTAAACAGTTGTCAATTATCCAATACGGTTATTGAGAATGCTTATCAATTACCATTCTAGAACATAATTTCATGTAAGTCAATTGTAAGTACTGCTGTATAAAAAAACTGCTTGTATTCTAGACTACAAACAGTTATAACACTATTCAAAATATATATTGGAGAATTCCATATTTAAGCTTTCTACAAGTCTATTGTTAGTTAATTCAGCGGCCTCTTCTTCAGGTATGTTATCTATCATAATATCTTGGAATTCTATAATAAATGTTGTGCCTTCGTTTTCTTTGCTGTTTAATGTTATATTCCCTCCCATAGATTCAACTAATAACTTTACAAGATAAAGACCTATACCTGTACCTTCGTTTTCTCTGCTCCGCTTACTATTTGCTTGTCCAAATCTTTCGAAAATTATTGCTTGTTTATCTTCTGGAATTCCAATCCCACTATCAATAATTGATATAAATACTTTATTATTGTTTGCAGTTAATTTTATTATAATTTCTTTTTTTTCTGGAGTAAATTTTATGGCATTTGATACTAGGTTAAGCAATATTCTTTCATATTTCTCGTCATCCAAAGCAATAAATTTATGTTCAAACGCAGCTGTTAATTTTAATTTAATATTTTTTGCTAATGCATATGGTTTTATAGAATTCACTATTACTCGCGTGGTTGAAACAATATCATAATTCTTTTTCTTAACAGTTAGATAACCTGACTCTGCCCTTGTTATATCCAACAGATTATTCACCAATCTTAGCTGTTGAAAAGTACTTCTCTTAAGTGTATTCATATACTTTTTTATATTATCTGTCATTTCCTGACTATAGAGTAAATCTAACAATTGCAAAGTAGAATTCATTGTAGTTAATGGCGTCCTAAACTCATGAGCAATAAAGGAAAAGAATTCTCCCTGCTGTTTCATAACATTCTCTAGCTCTTGATTTTGTTTTTTTATCATTTCGGCCTGAGCTTGAATAGTTCTTCTATATAAAACCTGCTCAGTTATATCAGTTGCTGCTTCTATAAGATATTTTAATTTACCTTCTTCATATATTGGCACAACAGCAATATCCCAATAAGTTTCTCCAAGATAAGAGCTATTAAATTTCACTTCATACTGATGGTAATCTACACCATCATGTAAAATCCTTGTCCAGAATCTTTCTATATCACGGTTATCATAATTTTTTGTAATATCTCTTTGCTGCCTTCCTAAGCTATTTTCTTTTTTATTGAATGGCTCTCCAAGAAAATCTAAATATTTTTGATTAGCTCTAAGTAATACCATATCGGGAACGCTATGTATAGCAAGTGCAAACACATTATCTGAATAAAATTGCTTTAAATTTATGAATTTTTCTTCAAGACGAGAATTTTCTTTTTCTTTAAATATGTAAAGCCTTTGGTTACTCATACTAGAACTTTTACAGCATATCTGTATTTCCACTTCTCTTGCATCATAGGATTTAGTAAATAAATAGCACTCTCTGGCAGTTTCATTTTTATAACTTATTTCACTCATTCGCAAAATACTAAAAACCTCTGCTAAATTTCTTTCAACAATATCATCTTGTGTGTATTCTGTTAAAACAGTAAAATCATAGCTTACTTTAATTACTTTATTTTCACAGGTAAGCAACCAAGCAAGCTGAGTTAAATTAAGTTCATTGATTAACTCCATAAAAACACCCCATCATATGTTTATATTAACCATATCCCCAGTTTCTAAAATTATTTCCTATCACACTACATTTTGGTTTATGATATTAATAGATATCTGAAAATTCTATGTGTATTTTTTCAGAACTATTTTCTAAATATGATTCATCTGCTGTCGGGTTACAAACCTCTGTTTTATCTGCTGGAAGAACCACTTTAAATTTGCTGCCCTTTCCCAATTCACTTTCAACAGTAATTTTTCCACCGTGTAATTCAACAATAGCCTTAACAATGCTCAGTCCTATACCTGTACCCTCCGTATTTCTACTAAAGGACTTATCTACTTGTTTGAATCTATCAAAAATTTTATCTATTTGACTTTTATCTATTCCAATACCAGTATCTCTTACAGATATTTCGACCCAGTCACCTTTATCAAAAAAGTCTACATGAATTTTCCCTCCAGCATTCGAGAATTTTATTGCATTAGATATCAAATTTAATAGTACTCTCTCAATCTGTGAAGGATCACAAGCAATTGTCTTTTCCTCAATATTAGTATCAAAAATTACTTCTAGTCCTTTACTTACTGAATATTCCACAGAAGACATTACAACATCTTCTACCACACTAACTATATTATAATTTGATTTTTTAAGCTCATAAAAACCCGCATCTATCTTAGATAAATCAACTATATTATTAACTAACTTAGATAATCTGTAACAATTTTGCATTAGGGTATTTAAATATTTTATTATTGAGTTTTTCTTTTCATCTAAAGATCCATTTTTGCAGAAGTCACTAAACAATTGAGCTATTGAATATATTATATTTAATGGTGTTTTAAGTTCATGTGAAATATTAGCGAATAGTTCCTCCTGCATTCTAAGATTTGTCTCTATTTTTTGTTTAGCCTTTAATTCCTTGGTTATATCAATTATAACTGCTACAATCTCTTCTATATTACCATTAACGCCAAACAACGGCTGATATAGAATATTAACAAATGTCTCTTCTCCGTTTAATATTAATTTCTTATATTTTGAGTAGGATGTTTCTTGCTTATTTAATATTTTTTCAATCTCATGACGCATTTTACTTTCATCAAAATTAGATATAACTGAAGAATAGTTTTCCCCTATAACATATCCTATTGATTTTATTTCGGGCTTTAACGCTTTTAGAATTTTATAGGCCCCTTGATTTATATCTGTTATTTTCAAATCAGGATATGACATTCTAATCAGCGGCAAATCCAAATTATAGATTAGCTTTTCCAGCACAAGAGCTTGTCTTTCAACAGATTTTTTATGTAAAACATCTGTGGTTATATCCTTTGCATTAACTATTCCCATTTTAAAATTACCGTTATCATCTAATACAGGCTTTGCATTTATATTAAAATATCGTACAGAACGTCCTTTTTGAATAATAACCTCATTTTCAACTTCTTCGCCCTTTAGAACCCTTGACATAGGTAAATTTTCTTGAGCATACCTTTCACCACTAGTGTCATAATATTCAAACACTTTACCAAAGTCTCCCACCTTTTTTACTTCTATGTTTTGTAATTTCTTGAGCAAACACTTATTTACTCGAATAAAATTCTTATTCTTGTCAAAAATAAATAGGTAATCTGATATATTCTCAATAATTGTTTCAAGTTCCTTCTTTTGCTCCTTAATTAATTCATCTTGTCTTACTTTTTCTGTAATATTACGAGTACAAAAAATCTTCATTACAGTTTTTCCATTATCATCTGTAATAGAATTTCCACTTATCTCAAAGTGAAAAATTCCATCTGGCCTTTTCAAGGTTACTATGGATCCTTGTACATCTTTACCGTTTATAATTTTTCTTTCCGGTACATTATCTAATAGAACTTTACTTCCATCTACGCCATAATACTCCGTATTACTAAATGAATCTCCTAATCTTTCAATATCATCTGGTTTATAGAAAAATTCTCTTGCACCTTTATTTAACAGATTAAATTTTTTATTTTCATCCAAAATAAATATTCCATCAGATATGTTTTCTATTATAGTCTCTAGTTGCTTCTTTTGCTGCTGAATAATTGAGTTTTGCTCTTCTATTTTCTTTTTATTTACTACCTTTTCAGTTACATTGATGCAATTTGATACTAGATACTTTATCTTACCTTCTTCGTATATAGGTGTGATAATACAATCCCAGTAGGTTGTTCCCCTCTCTTTATGCTCATATTTATATTCTCTGATATGAAGTGCTTTTCCTGTATGAATAATATTTTCCCAAGCTGCCTCTCCTTTACTTCCCTTCCAATTTGGAAAAAAGGTATGCTTTTCTTTACCCAATATATTTTCTATACAGTTAAAGGGCTTATTAAAAAAATTTATATACAAATTATTTGCTTTCAACAGCACAAAATTAGGAACAGTATAGATAGCACATGCTGTTATTTCTTGCTGAATTAGGCTATTTAAGAATTTAAAGCTATCACTAAATCTAGAATTATTCCTCTCTAAAAATAAAACCTTTACACCTCCATCATTAGGTAAGTGTGTTATTTTAATAGTTACCTCCCTATAGTCAAACGTTTTCACAAAGATAAAATAATTTTTATCAACTCCTAAATTACATAGATCATAATTAGGTGTTACTTTTAGCTTAGCAAATATTTCTTTAATACTTCTGCCTAATACTTCTTCTTCGTTATAACCAGTTAAATCTAAAAAGCACTTATTAACTTCTACCACTCTATTCAATTTAAGAATTATAAAAGGAACCAAATTTAACTCATCTCGAAAAATCTTCTTTTGCATAGTACCTCCATGATTTATTTCATTTGATTATATATATATACTTGTTCGTATCTGTATTTCATATATACTTGTTTATATATCATAATTTATCATATAGCGCATGTCACATAAAAGTCTATTTTGTCTATAAATAAAAATATAGGATGAAATTTATAATTTATCCATATAATCGGATACATTATAAATTCTTGAACTGTAAGAATAATATCCTCATCTAAATTATTAAACTTCAATTTATAACCGTCTAAAAGTTCCTGTTTAAGACTTAAATTGATACTATCAGCAATTCTCTCAAAAATCGAATTATAGCATGATATTTCACATTTATTTACTTTTTGTCTTTCTCCCAAAAATCTAGATTCTTTCCATGCGGGATAATTTTTCTTATATTCCTGCTCTTTTTCTGTATACTCTCTTAAAGTATCATAATGCTCTTTTGTTAAATTATCCTCTTCTTCTTCAGTAAGATCTTCTATAACCTTATTATATGTATCTAAATATTGTTCTTTTAGATTTTTATCTTCCTCAAGATATTCCTCCGAAATCCAACAAGCATCAGAGGTCCTCCCTTATTGCAACCGATTACACCAATTGGAATTTTTATATCTTGATTTATATTTTTAGCAAAATGATACGCTACAGCAGAAAAATTTGCTGATGTTTCAGGTGATGAAACTTTCCACCCCTCATTTGTACTTTTTAAATTATATCACAATACTTTTTATATGTATATACTTATCAGTTCACCATATATACTTTTATAAATTAATTGCTTTTTAATTAAAATGCGCCGCCTAATAATAGAAACAATGTCAAGTTACACAACAAATACACGGAATTGATTGTGCAATTCTCTCAAAATGATAATATTTTATAGAAGTTTGTATAATAATACATGTACTTTAGGACATAATGTGATAGAATAAGTATATACATATACGTTATACATACAGGTGTATTAAATTTTTATACTGAGGAGATAAATATGACAAAGTATATGCAAATTGCAAATGATATAAGAAATAATATTGTAAAAGGAATTCTAAAACCAAATGATCAATTACCCTTTGAAAAAGATCTTTGCGAAAAATATGATGCTAGTAAAATGACCGTAAAAAAAGCGCTAGATATTCTAGTAACTCAAGGATTAATAGTAAAAAGACGTGGTTCAGGAACCTTTGTAAAAAGTATTAGCAATGCCGACATGAATAAACTTGTAATTTCAAATCAATTCAGAGGTCTAACTGCACTATACAGCAATCAAAAAGTATCAAGTGAAGTTCTTACTTTTGAAGTCGTTCCTAGCAGTGAAATAGTAAGAAATAAGCTTCAGCTTGAAAATGAGGATTTTGTATATAATATATTGAGGGTTAGATATGTAGACGGTGCACCAACAGTTATGGAACATATGTATATGCCTATAGCTCTAATTCCAGGCCTTAAAAGAAAAAATGCCACAGAATCAATATACTCCTATATTGAAGGCGATTTAGGATATAAAATCCAAAGTTCTCATAGAGCCATTAGCGTTAGAAAATCTAATGAGTTGGAACAAAGCAAGCTGAAATTAGAGGTTAATGACCCAGTAGCTGTTGTTGAACAAGTTGCTTATTTAGAAAATGGTGTTGCATTTGAATATTCAATCTCTGTTCATAGATACGACAACTTCTTATTTGAAACTGTAATTGTAATATAATGCAACCGGGGGATGAAATTTCATCCCCCGATTTTAAATTATTTTTGATTGTGGCTTAAATTAACACTTTCCTAAAAACTATACTACAAATTGTAAAATCATTTCATTTAGTTTTATGGCAAGTTCTGCTTGAGTTTGAGAGGCTTTGCTAACTTCTTTTATTGCTGAAGAAGCCTCATTGACACTTACTAATATCTCTTCTGAACCAACAGCAGATTTATGAGCTGTAGCAGATACATTTTCAATAGCCTCAGTTACTTGTCCTATTACTTCTTTCATTTGATTTGAACTGTAAGTGATTTTTTCAGCAAGATTCTCTATAAATTTTGCATCCTTATCATATTGAACTCCAGTACTCCAAAGCAGTTTATAGGTTGGTATAACATTTTCTACAATATAATCTAACACCTCACTTCCGCTTTTGGATAAATCATTTATTGCATCTTCTATCTGAACAACTACCTGTTGTATATTGGTTACTGTTTCTTTGGACTCTTCTGCTAATTTCTTTACTTTATCTGCTACTACTGCAAATCCTTTGCCATACTCACCGGCTCTTGCTGCTTCTATAGCTGCATTCAATGCTAGTAAATTTGTATCCGCCGCAATTTTAGATATAGCCTGTATCATTTCTTTTACTGATTCTAGAGCATAGTTTGCTCTATGGAAAAGTTCATTTGCAGTATCTTGAATTTCAAAGGTTGAAACACTTACTTCCTCTGTTACTGATCTTAAGTCTTGAACTCCATTAAATATCTCTTTAGTTGCTTCATTAGCATTTTCCATTTTTGCATATATTTCTTGCGTAGCAGCTGTTAATTCTTCACTGGATACACTAATATCATCTGAGCTTGATGTTATATCTGAAACTAGAGTTCTTATCTTTTCTACGGAGGCATTTAATGCCTCAGACATTGCTCCAATTTCATCCTTACTCTTAATATTAATTGATTTAGTTAAGTCACCATTTCCTAATATCTCAACAAAATTTAGCACCTCTTTAATCCTTTTTGAAATTAATGATGCAATAAATAATCCTATTATCTGAGCTAATACTAAACCTACTATTGTAATAGCTACTATTAACAAGAGAGACATTTTTAAAGTGTATTACTATCACGAAAAGCCTCACTGGAGTAATCCGTTTTAAGCTTGACATAACTAACTAAAGCATCTGTAACACTTATACAGCTTAGATTAAATTTAGCATAGGATATTCTAGCATCGTCCAGCTGACCATTGTTTATCTTTTTCATCAAATCTTGCTGCCTCTCCTTATAGAGAATTAATAGATTCTTTAGTTGTTTAAATTGATCCATATCTTCATCTTTTATAATGGTTTTCTTAAACTCCAAAATCAATTTATCATTACTTAAAAAAGAAATATTGTTCTCTAATTTTTTTATTACTTCCTTATCCTGTGTATTCATTAGCTGCAGCACATTTAAATTAATTTCTAAAATATTGGCTTTTATATTATTGATATCCTTTACACCAGCTAAGTCATTATTGTACAATGAATCAGTATTAGCATTAAGCTTTTGAGTATTATAAATGCCAACAAAGCCTACTAGTAATAAAAAAATAGATATAAGAGCAAATGCGTATCTTAACTTAGTACCAATCTTCATATCAGCTAAAAATCCCATTATAATAGCCCTCATTCATTAATGTATATACCTTTTAACTATATTTCAATACTTATTATATTGATAGTATATAACTATCATAACAGAAATATTTATCTGTGTAAATAATCGTTGAATTATGTTATGTGTTTATTATGATTTTAAATTATTGCGCAGCTTTGTTATTAATTTTTTATATACTTTTTGCATATGAGGTTCATTAGAATATAAATTCACTTCATCTATTGGGATCCATTTAACAGCGCTATTTTCATCTTCTTTAATAATAAGTTTATCCTTTTCATCAGCCTGAACTAAGAAAGCAATTGATAAATGTAAATGAGCTGCTACGTATTTCCCCTTCCTTATATGACTCAATACCGGCAGCACATCTAAAGAAAATATTTCCTGGGTAATAGGATATATACTTTTCACCCCGGTTTCCTCCTTTGCCTCCCTAATAGCTACAGCTAACAAATCTTCTTCACCATCCGCATGACCGCCAGTCCATGACCAGGAATTATAGATATTATGATGCACCATCAATACTTTATCTTTTGTACTGTTTACCACAAAGGCTGAGCTTGTTATATGTGCGATTTCATTGTCTCTAGTTAGAACGTCATCAAATTTATCTATACACTGCATAATTATTTCCTTATCTTTTTTCTCTTGTTCATTCCATGAACTATATTTCTTAATTAATTCAATCCACTTCATATTTCTCCACTCTTTCATAATCAAATTTTTCACAAACTATTTATTTTTCCTTATTGTATCATTTTTATCTGATGACTAATACATTACATTTGAAATAAGAAAAAAGCTGGTAAATCCACCTAAAAGAATTTACCAGCTGAGCTGTAATTTCAATAGTTCAATAATACACTTAATTCTGGTAAAATGATTTATAGTAAAAGTAGTTATAGTGAATTTATATTGGAAGGATGGCTTAAGAAATGATAATTGAAAAATTAAAAGTAGAGGATATTCAAAGCTTATTAGATTTGTATAAAGAACTGGTGACTTTTAAAAACTCCTTGGAGGAATCCGTAGAAATATATAAAGAAATGTTAAACAATGATAAATATATATTGTTAGCAGCAAAAAATGAAAATGAACTTATTGGTTCTGCTTTGGGTATTTGCTGCAAATCTCTAGCTACCTCAGGAAAGCCTTTCTTAGTAATCGAAGATGTAATTGTTAAAGGCGGCTTAAGGGGCATGGGGATAGGAAAGAAATTGTTTGAGGCATTGGATGAGTTTGCAAAAGAAAATAACTGTGCTTATTCGATTCTTGTATCATCTGATTTTCGAAAAGAAGCTCATGCATTTTATGAAAATTTAGGTTTCGTTGATGGTGTAAAAGGCTTCAGGAAAATGTATGAATAAACAGAGGCATTTTCCATCTATATGAATACTTTATACAGCTGAAGGTTTTAACTTTACAATAAAACAGAAGAATTACTCAATTATAAAGCAATTCTTCTGTTTTATTTATAATATTTTAGTTTTTATCATATCCTATTGACTTTTTAGGACATGCTGCAACGCATTTACCACATTGTATACAATCCGGATGGCTTAGCAAATCGCCTTTATATTCATAAGGTACTATTCCGATTGGGCATTTTTTTTCACATAATTTACAGGATACACAGCTAGAGGATACCTGCAATACCTTTTTATTTTTCCTAAATTTTGATATAAACGATGCTATAGTTCCCATAGGGCAAAAATGACACCAAGTTCTATGGTTATAGAATAAAGATAAAATTATTCCTATTATAGTAGTCACAACAATCATTCTGTAAAAAACCATCCCGATATCATAAAGGTTTCCCCAATTCTTCTTAATTCCAAATGTAAACATTGTTAACATAAATACTATGATTACCATTCTAAAGTAATAGGATTTTAAAAATTTATGTACTTTTCTTTTTCCACTGAATTTAGAAACTACATTATCATAAAAGTTTCCTCTTGGACATAGATTTCCACACCAAAATCTCCCCTTAAGAACAGACACCATTACAGGAGCCACCATACATACAGCTGCTACTACTGCAAACCTTAAATCAATCATACCTAATAAAATAAAAGCTACTAACAATATAAACGAATACTTTTTCCACAATTTCATAAATGTTTTCAATGAACTCCCTCCAAAACTTATTGCTCAATAACTATTTTTTAAATTGTAAAATTCTTTATTAATTGATTTTGTTACTATAACTTTCCTTGTACATTATAAGTACATTATAATATTATTATGTAAATACTAAATTTTGTAACTCAACTCATTCTTAACATGATTTGAGTTTTTTTCTTTTTTAGTTTATAGGATTCGTATCTTTGCGTGCCCTCTTCAAATGCAGCTATTTCTTCAGTGGTATCTAAAATTAGTTCAGGTACTAAATTAGTTTTTCCTTTTTTGTCCTAATACACCATTGTGAAAAATGCTGACGAAGATTTTTTCATATATTATTTCCTCCCAAGAACAGTTTGTACAAATTATTTACAATTCACATTTATCAGAAAATCCCTCTGGTGGGACCCCTAAACCATGAATTAATCTAGCCCAATAATTAACTTGAGCTATTGTACTTGCTAATATCACAATCTCTCTTTCAGTAAAAGTATTAGTCAAATTATCAATGACTCCTCGTTTTAATTTAATTGGTGTTTCACAAAGGCATTTTGCATATTCTATTGCTATTCTCTCTTTTGGGGAAAAAGTAGCCACTTTATCAATGCTAATTCTTCCTGAAAGAACATCTAATTCCTGCTTGGTTATACCATATCTTTCATAGCCAAATGAATTCATGTCTATGCAAAATGCACAAGATACTGATAGTGAAACTTGAATCCTTACAAGTTTTAATATACGTTCATTCAAATCCTTCTTTCCATGGGCCACCAATGACTCCAGAATTCCTGAGCTTATAGCTACTTTTGGATACCAAGCAAGCAACTTTGGAACAAGTAAATCCTTACCTGTGATCCTTCTAGAAATGATAATACCAAGCTTTAAGAAAAGTGGAATTTTCTTAGGTGGTTTAATAAATGCATTCATACTGTTACCTCTTACTAAAACGTATTTTTATTCTTATAATGCATAATTTTAATTTTATCTTTCCAATGGCTTTAAATAAGAGCCAGTTCCACCAGAAACATTAATTATTTTATAACCCTTATCTGCTAACTCATTGCAAGTCAATAAACTTCTTGAACCAGATTGACAAATTATATGATATTCTTTCTCTTTAACAAGATATTTTTCTGGATAAGTTAAGATCAGATTCATTGGAATATTTACAGCTGTAGGCACATGACCATCAATATATTCATAATCTTCTCTAACATCTATTAAGTTTATTTTTCCTAGCATATCATATAAATCATGAACACTTATTGAAGCAAAATTATTTTTTCTAAAATTTGAAAACATGATTAATACCTCCAAGTCTTTAAAGTATATTAGCAATTTCTTATGTACTTATGATAAATGATATTTTCATTTCTGTCAACACAGTTTTTAATCTTTTTATTGTAAAAATTACTTTTCTAAATCTTCTGAAGTATATTTTTCAAGTCTTGGAAGTTCTTCTAATGTCACTTCAACCACATCCTTTTTATATAAGTATAAGTTGATCAAAATCATCAATCCTCCCCCTTTGAATATCACATATACTAATCTATTCAAATAGTATTTTTATTAATTCTATTACATTCTTGAAAAGCAACTATAAAGCAATTTATATAATAATTCTATAGAATTTAACTAATAATAACTTCAGAGTAAAGGAGGAATTTTGAATGGGTAAAAAGGTGATAATTGTTGGTGGTGTTGCTGGTGGAGCCTCTACCGCTGCAAGACTTAGGCGATTAGATGAAAGTTTTGAAATAATCTTATTTGAAAGAGATGAATATATATCCTTTGCAAATTGTGGTTTACCCTATTACATAGGTGAAACTATTAAAGAAAGGCAAAACCTCTTAGTTCAAACACCTGAAAGTATGCATGCTAGATTTAATATTGATGTAAGAATACATAGTGAGGTTATTGGCATTGATGTAGACAAAAATACTGTAAAAGTAAAAAGTAAAAGCAAAGGAATCTATGAAGAGAATTACGATTATTTAGTACTATCTCCTGGTGCAAAAGCTATTAAACCAGACATCGAGGGCATTAATAGTAGTAAAATTTTCACTTTAAGAAATATCTCAGATACTGATAAAATAAAGACAATGGTGGATAAAAAAGGCTTAAATAATGCTGTTGTCATTGGTGGAGGTTATGTAGGTATTGAAATGGCTGAAAATCTAAAAGAGAGAGGACTTCGCGTTACGTTAGTTGAGGCTGCACCTCATATTCTTTCACCATTTGATTCAGACATAGTAGTTACAGCCGAAAAAGAATTGGTAGAAAACGGCATAGACTTATTATTAGGTGATGGAGTAAAATCCTTTAAGGAAACTGAACATAACATTGAAGTCACTCTAAACAGCAATAAAAAAATCGCTGCTGATTTAGTTATATTAGCTATTGGCGTAACACCTGATACTGATTTCATAAAAGATAGTGGAATAAAACTCGGGGCTAAAGGACATATATTAGTTGATAATAAAATGAAAACAAGTGTTGAAAATATTTATGCTGTGGGAGATGCAATTGAAGTAGTTGATTTTGTTAACAAACAAAATACTGCAATACCTTTGGCTGGACCAGCAAATAAACAAGGTAGAATAGCTGCCAATAATATAGCAGGATTAAATTCAATTTATAAAGGTACTCAGGGTACTTCAATAATTAAAATTTTCAGCTTAACCGCTGCTAGCACAGGAAACAATGAAAGAACCTTAAAGAGACTCAATATTTCATATAAATTTATAACTATTCATACTGTTTCTCATGCATCCTATTATCCTGATGCACTTCCTTTAACCTTAAAACTTATATTTAATAATGAAGGTAAAATTTTAGGTGCTCAAGCTATAGGTTATGATGGTGTTGATAAAAGAATTGATGTCATTGCTACTGCAATAAGATTTGGAGGTTCAGTATCGGACTTAACAGAACTTGAATTGTGTTATGCACCACCATTTTCTTCAGCAAAAGATCCAGTGAATATGGCAGGTTTTGTTGCTGAAAATGTCCTCTCTGAAAAAATGAAAGTTGTCACTCCAGAGGAATATATAAACTATAATAAAGAAAATACTATTCTATTAGATGTACGATCAGATATAGAATTTAGTAACGGTCACATTGAAGGAGCTTTAAATATACCAGTAGATAATTTAAGAGAAAGGCTTGAAGAATTAGATCAAAATAAAGAAATAATTGAATATTGCCAAGTTGGCCTTAGAGGATATGTTGCATCGAGAATACTATCACAAAATGGCTTTAATGTTAAGAACATTACTGGTGGATACAAAAGTGTATCAAATCTAGGCATTGTTCCAAAAATAACTGATGAAAGAAATAATAATTCCGACAAAATAGTTGTAGATCAAGATACACAAGTTGTTAAGAGGGAATAAAATTCTCCCTCTTTACAACCATAAAAACCCTACCTAATAATAAAATTAAATAAATACCCAATAAACACTATCCCAGATGCTACTACTCCAAAAAATACAGCTAATAATTTAGGCTTTAAGACTTTTCTTAAAAGGATTGCTTCTGGTAAACTCAGTGCTGTAACGGCCATCATAAATGCCAAAGCCGTTCCCATTGCAACTCCAGCTCTTTATACCCCTACATATTTGTTTTCATAATTATATATTAACTTCTACCTAAAAAATATTCATATTGTGTAATAATTAATTCTAAATTATTTATATGCTGTTAAACCATAAAAATTCTCTCCAATATCTATAGATAATATATTTGAAAATCCAAGTATATCTAACATATTTATTAAATCTGTTTTATCTAATCTATGTTCGATAGGAGGTCCGAATTCACTGTTAATTTTCTGCCACTCAACCACAGCAATTTTTCCTTTAGGAGAAATAATCTTTTTTATCTCTTTTAAGAATCTTTCTTTATCTTCAGCTTCATGTAATACAGTGCTTATAAAAGCAAAAGATACTTCACTATCTTGTAGTTTCAAATCATTTTCACCTGTCAAAACAGTTTCTATATTAGAAATATTATTTTCCTTTACCTTTTCCTCAACTTCTTGAAGCATTTCTGGAAGAATATCCATTGCAAATATCTTACCAGTATCCCCTATAATTTTAGACGCAGGAATAGTAAAATATCCAATTCCACAACCTATATCAGCCATTATATCTCCCTGTTGCAAACCGAGGTCCATAAGAGTTTTCTCTGGCGGCAGCATTTCTCTTCTCTTAGCATTATCAAGTTTATGTTTGTTTTTCACATCAAATTTATGAGTCATATTTGATCACCCTTTCATTAATATCTAGTGATATAATTATACTTGCCAAACTATATGCACTCAAACCGTTTCTCGATACATGGTTAGCATTCATACAATCTTTTGGCTTCAAACCTATCACTCCTAGATATATCTCTTTATTTTTCTAGCTTTAGTCTGCACCAAACACGATTAATCTATTTATTTACTTATAATGCATTTGCATAATCATAAAAAACACATTTCACTAGTTCAACACAGGTAAAACACTATCATCAATTCTCTGTCATCCACTTTTAGGTTCTACATATATTCTTGAGTTATACTTCTTATGTGCTCATCTAAAACCTCCTAAAGTTTTTCATATTGACCTTAAAACTTATTTTAGAAAATTATTTCACACTTTTTGAATACCTTCTATTCACTTTCCTATTAGACGCATACAACATTTCTTTTCTCCTCTCATAAATCCTCACGGTTACATTTCCCATAAACACCAGCTATACATACAAAAAGAAGCGTAAATAGATTTGAATTAACAAAAGTCTATTTACGCCCCCAAAAAACACAGATTTTTGAACAATCTGATGCACCTAAATTAGGTGTTATTGTTATTCATATTATTTTATAAATAAAACCATCTTACTAATTTAATTTCTTTTAAAAATTTATTCTCTTTTTGGTTCTACCTGATTCATAAATAGCGCATATCATCTTTTGCGTCTCTAATGCATCCTCAGCAGTTATATATTGTTCGCCACCGTTTCTTATAGTATTATAAAAATCATTTATTTGTTTTATGTGACTAATCCCCCAACAATCTTTATTAAAAGGTCCAAACTTTTCT
>JAUZPI010000001.1 GCA_030706015.1 Bacillota bacterium | reverse complement strand
CATTAAAACTTAAAATGAGACCGGATGAAGAACGCAAATACAATAGTCCTTGGAACATAGCTTCAGATTTTGATGTAGACATGAGCTTTTCATCGGAAGAAATAAAAACTATGTTAGATGATTATGAAGAAAACAAAGGAGTAAAATTAGATAAAGAATATTTTTCAGATAGGCTTTATTATTACACCTCAGGTTACCCTTTTTTAGTAAGTAAGTTATGCAAAATTATAGATGAAAAAATAATGCCAGAGGGTAGTCTTACCTGGGATAAAGAATATATGGATTTAGCGGTTAAAGAAATACTAAGGGAGAGCAATACTAATTTTGACAGCCTTATTAAGAATATAGAAAACAATAAAGAACTAAAACATATGGTTAAAAGTATTATTATTGATGGAAATACTATAACTTATAACCATCTCAATCCAACAATTAATTTGGGTATGATATATGGAATTTTCAAAAATGAAGATATGTATTTAAAAATGAATAACAGGATATATGAGCAATTACTATACAATTACATGAGTTCTCTTATAGAAACATCGGTTAGTATAGGTTCTTATAATCAAAGAAGCAATTATATAAATGAAGATGGGTCATTAGATATAAGAAAAATCTTAATTAAGTTCTCAGAATTTATGAAACACGAATATTCAGAAAAGAGAAAGGCATTCTTAGAGGCTGATGGAAGACTTTTATTTTTAGCATTTATAAGTCCTATTATAAACGGTACAGGTTTCGCTTTTAAAGAAGTGCAGGGTGGTGAAGAAAAGCGTTTTGATATAGTAATTACCTATAATAAAAAAATGTATATAATAGAGCTTAAAAGGTGGAATGGCGAGGAATATCATAAAAAAGGACTAATGCAGTTAGAGGAATATTTGGAACAGTATAACCAGAGTGAAGGCTATCTATTAATATTTGATTTTAGAAAAGAGAATAAAGAAGCAGGTAAAACAGAAGAAATAACTGTAAACAATAAAAGGATAGTAGAAGTTTACTGTTAAAAATATAAGTTAGAAGCTTTTATACGAAAAAGCATGAGGAAGATGAAAGGTTTCAAGGTTTATCCACGCACTCACTTGTAGAGCCTCTTAGTACTTTATAGGGACAGTCTATCATAGGCTGTTCTTTTTTGTTTTTGCACTACAAACTTCTATAAAATAGATTTGTTCTATTTTAAAGCAATAGTATTATAGTAGATACTCAAGGATATTGGTATAGTGTATCCATAAATAAACTAGATAAGATGGAGCTTATGATCTTATTTAAAGTTTAAGAATGCTAGAAGATTTGAGGTGAAGTTATGGCAACAAACTATGTACATGATATGACAGAAGGAAATGAAATTTCCCTTTTGGTAAAGTTTTCTCTGCCTATGCTTATAGGCAATATATTTCAACAGCTTTATAATGTGATTAACTCCATTGTTGTAGGAAAGTTTATAGGTGCAAGTGCTTTAGCAGCAGTAGGCGCCACTGGTTCTTTAAGCTGGTTATTTTCCTCTATATGTATTGGCCTTGGTGTGGGAATAGGAATCATTATTTCACAGTATTTTGGTGCTAAGAAAGAAGCTTATGTAAAAAAGGCTATCGCAAATTCAATTTATGTAATTGTAGCCTCGGGAGCAATTATGAGTATTTTTGGCGTTATATTTGCACGGCCAGTTTTGCAGCTTTTGAATACGCCTGCTGAAATTTTAAATAATGCTGCTGCATTTTTAAGAATTATATGTGCCGGTATGATAATAATGGCAGCCTATAATGCTGTGGCTTCAATATTGATGGCGCTGGGTGATTCTAAAACTCCTTTGAAGGTTTTGATTTTTTCCTGTGCAGTTAATGTGGTTTTGGATTTAATTTTTGTTCTTAAATTTGGACTAGGGGTGGCTGGAACAGCTTATGCAACAGTAACTTCTCAGGCAGTTGCTGCTTTGGGCTGTATAGGCTTTGCACTGCTGAAGAACCCATATTTCAAATTAAGCAGGGAACATCTGAAAATAAACTGGCCTATTATTATTAAATGTATAAAGATTGGTATACCACAGGACTAACTTGGCTAATTACAGCTATTGCAAGTGTTATACGTTATAGACAAGATAAGTGGCAGGAAAAATCAGTGGTTATACACGGATAAACAGAGTTACAAAGTAATTCTAAGGATAATCAGAATATCCTTAATAAAGAAAAGATTTGGAAGCGAAAAAAATATGTAATCAAATATTGGGTTGATTATTCGAATTAATGGCTGCATTTTGGAACATATGTCCTTTATGCAGCCCATTTATTTTTTGTATCTTCTGAGAGGCATTAAAAAGTCAGTAGCATTGATCTGAAAATGATAGTTAGTGGGCGGACAACTTCATTGAAATAATGTAGCTAAATTCAGCAGGTACAGTATATTTTTCTATTGATGAATCATCTTGATAAAATGAAGCATTTATATTTTCATTCAAACAACACAGATAGAAATGAGAAATAAATATGCCGGCGTCCAGTTCAGCCCAAGGGTTAGTAACAGAGCCATTTTTCTTGTTTTCTACAAAGAATGAAACAGAATCCTCAGTGAATACTACGCGCACAGGCTGTCTATTTCCACCTGAAGGTGCCAGTATGCACATGTGCAGAACCTTTTTCATGATGGCTTGTTTTTCCAAGTATTCAGCTGCGGAATTTCCATATTTATTGCAATATGCCATTTCAATGTCCTTCTTTCTACCGCTGCCAAGAAGGTTTCTAAAGGTACCGTTTCTAAAATTTTTTTGTTTATATGGGTATCCTACAGCGATAACATTGGTGATTATTTCGCTATCACTTAGATTGAGAGATTCTTGTATTTTTTCCTTGTTATACGTTCCAAGCCAACAGGTGCCTATACCCATATCCGTCAATTCAAGAACCACTTGTTCTTGTATAAAGCCAATGTTCTCTAGGTAGCCCTTCTTATTTTCAGTAACTGCAACAATACAGTAAGGTGAAACAATTTTTGCTAGTCCATAAAGAAAACCAAGCCCTAGTGTACTGGCTTCTAGCAGCTCCAATCTTATTCTAATACCGTCATACAAAGGTTTAGCAGTGCTAAGTTTTTCTTTAATTAAGGATATAGTGTCCTCATCAAAAGCAAGGTCTTCATATTTCCTTATTGAAATCCTGCTGTTAATTGCATTGTATAAATTCATATAAATCAATCCCTTCCTATATTTTTGAATGCTTATTTCTTAGACAGGTATTAATTCCGATGTAAATTAAACCAACTAGAACTATAAGTATACCTAGAGTACAAAAGATCCACTTTGATATTGTAAATATATTTGAAATAACCGCTAAATTATTTAACCTTTTTGGGTAATTAATTATCATGGTTATTACACAAGCATTCTCAGAATAATCACATAGAAATCCTAAAAAAGGGATTATCATAAATTTATGCATGTAATTTTTAAAAAAGGTTTGTCTATAAATCAATTTAATTGAAGCCATAACCAATAACATCAAACACAAAGGAATAGCTAAATCTAAAGTTAGGCTTTGAATTATGTAATAACGTCTGCCGCTTTCACCATATCCAGCTATAAGTCTATAAGCTTCCTCCGGTGAGTAATTTATTACCATATCAATCATCTGCATGTCATTAGCGTGTTGTTTAAAGGCATATGGACCTATGGGTGCTTTTGTGAAGTTTGGCAGGATTACTAAAAAGATAACAGATACCCATAAAGCAAAATATACTTTTGGCTTAGTAATTACACTAATTAAGTTTTTGAACATAAAAAATGACCCTCCTAATAACTTGTTAGCACTATTATAAACTTTGTTCTATAGTACAAGGTCAAGAGGATTTTTAAAATTATAGATTTTTAAAGGAGCTTTTTAGAGGGCAGTTAACACTGTTGTTTATATTAGCTTTCATTGTATTTAGAATTTGTACCATCCTGTTTAATTCATTGATTTTTTCATTTATAACATTAATCTTATTATCAATTATTTCAATGACATTATCATAATTTATATTGGAATCATAGATAATAGGCAGCAGTTCTCTAATTTCCTCCAGAGTAAGACCGCAAGCTTTTGCATAGCCTATTACTTCAAGTCTTTTAAGAGTGTCATCATCATAAATTCTATAACCGCTTTCATTTCTTTTTGGTATTGGCATCAATCCAAATTTCTCATAATATCTAAGGGTCTCAACGCTTATATTGGCTAGTTTTGCTATTTGGTTACGTAAATAAGGCATATAACATTATCCTTTCTATGTGTTATTAAATTATTTGGAAATAAAACTTAATCTTTCTACAAGGTCAATGAGTCATTGGATAGATTATACCATTTAGCGTCAAAGTATAAAACTTAAAGAATAAGTTGAGAAAATTAACAAGTAAATAATTTATTATTTTACAATGCGTGGTATAATTATATAAAATATACAGTAACAATACATAAGATATGGAGGAGTTACGTTATGACAAATTCATTTCAGATTTATGTTCTATGGCACAGTGAATATAGCTATGGAAATGAGCTGGCAAATGAAATTTTCTTTCAATTCAATAGAAATCCGGAAAAGACATATCAGCGTGGAATAGGCATGCCTGTATATTTCAGGAACTCAATAAATGAAAATATTAATCTAGCTAATTCGGAAAAAACAGCAATAGTTATTTTAGCAGATGAGAATATGACTGCCAGCTATGAATGGCAGGAGTATGTGGAGAATTTGTATGACTGCTGTGATAATAATTCAAAGATATATTTTGTTGCTATAAATAAATCTTCTTTTAATTTTTCCGAACAAATATCAAAATACAATCATTTAAGATTATATGAATATGAAAAGAAGTTTAAAATTGATGATTGGGGAATACCTAAGGAAGAGGCAATTAAGAAGGTTTTAATTTGTGAATTGGCACATGAATTCTCTAGAGTGCTTTATGATGAAAACGGAACCCATAATCCACTAAAGGTATTTTTGAGTCATACAAAAAGAGACAGCAATCAAATTGGAGAAAACATTGCAAAAGAATTAAATGCGTACATTCAATTACTAACAAGGGCCAGCACCTTTATAGATAATAATGATATAGCCATAAGCTATGATTTTTGGTCAGAAATCGAAAAAAACATCGAAAAGTCTTTTCTACTTATAATCCACTCAGACAAATATACCAGCAGTCAATGGTGTAGAAAAGAAGTAATTTCAGCAAAAAAATTTAATAGGCCCTCACTAGTACTTAATATTTATAATGAAGGTGAAATTAGGTCGTTTCCTTATATAGCTAATCTTGAAACCATCCATATAGATAACACTGAACAGCACAGCAGCCAGGTGTTGTCAGATTTCAATTGTTTTAATATTGTTTGTAGTATATTCAAAGAGGCGGTAAGGTTTAAATTTCAAGAGGGTGAGTTGAAAAACAAATTGAGCTCTTTTCAACATAAAGATAGATTTTTAGTTTTAACCAGACCTCCAGAATTAATGGATTTAGTTATAAAAGAAGTTAATGGCAAAGATTATATTCTATATCCTGAACCACCATTAAGTGATGAGGAACTAGAACTTTTAAGTACTAATCTTAAAAATGTAAGTTTTTTGACTCCTACAGAGCTATACCAAAAAAATCAATCTATAAAGGATAAAAAGATATGCATATCTATTTCAGAAACCAGCCGGCAGGATAGTAAGCTTAAGCTTTATGCACTTAAGGATGTTATGGTTGAATTAATTAGATATATATTAGCCTTGAATGGCAGGTTGGTGTACAGTGGAAATTTAATATATGAAAATGATGATTATAATCTCTTCAAAAGCATGATTTCAATTTTGGAAGAATACCAAAGTGAATACTTAAATAATGCTGAAGCAATAGATGATAAAAAGATAATAAACTATTTGGCCTACCCACTATGGGAAAGCATAGATAAGTCTGAAAGGTCAAAGTACAAGAAATTTATTGGCTTAGTGGAAGTTAAGCATTTTGATATTGAAGATATAAAAAGTTTATTTGAGGGTTCAAATCTTGAAAACAAATATGCTTGGTCAAAATATCTTTCAAAGATGAGAGAACAGATGATTAAAAATATAGATTTTCATATAGTAATGGGTGGAAAATGCACTGATTTTAAAGGCAAATACCCTGGAATACTGGAAGAATTCCTTCTATCAATAAAAAATAATAAGCCAATATTTTTGTTAGGAGGTTTTGGAGGCTGCTCCAGGGAGATAATCAATTTATTGAATGGCCAGGATAGTTCTATACTTAGTAATAATAATTTCAAAGAGTTTATTGATTATTATAACAATAGAGAAGTGAACAAGATTAATTATGATGACGTAAAGGAATTTATAAAGTCCAGAAATATAGAAGAATTAAACAACGGCTTAAGTGACGAAGAGAATAAAACACTTTTTCATTCTCAAAATGCTCTTGAAATATTACAGCTTGTATTAAAAGGAATTCATAAGCTTAGTGATAATGCTAGTTAGTATAATTTTTAAATAAGAAAAGGTGGGTGTTGTTTATGAACAATATAAAAATAACTTTTTTCCCAAATGAAAGCGAAAAAGGTGCAGAACTTACCGACTTAATAAAAAAAGAATTTGCTGATTTCCAGGTGAATAATAAAAAAATAGAACTTCGTATTATTGAAAATGATAGATATGACCAATTTAGTATGCTTCAAGCCTGTCTTGGTGATGATATAGTAATATTTGATGCTTCAGTAGAGGATGAGCAAGGACTTAATTATAGAGCAGCCACAGCACAAGCTAGTGCTATGGATCATGTGTTTGTAGTGAGCCGCACAAAAATTCCAATAAATTTTAATGGACTTCGAAAAGGCGGATATCCAGAACTAATTAAAAAATCTGGACAAACAATAAAAAATAGCTTTAGCAATGAAGAAATAATGGAATGGATTAAAGCTAACATCAACGAAATGATTGATGAATTACCTAGACCAGGCGATGAAAAAATATGGATTCCTTCAATGGAGACTATAGGTAACCATGTATATGAAATGAATACTATAAGTGAAAGAATTATGCTAAAATCATTGGACAAATATAGTATCAAGGATGGTATTTTTATTAGCTTTTTAAGTGCCTATTCTTTAAAAAGTGCTTTTCCTAAAACCTTTAAGGACAAAAATGTTGAAGATTTAGTTGATTTTATAGATGTAGAGAGGGGAAAGGTAAAAGAAAAAATTTGTTATTTTCCTCCCGGCTCTATATCAAGTGAATTTATGACAGAGCAAAGAAGATGGCAGGTTGTATCAATCATTGATAGATATATTCGTAAGTGTAGTGAGTTTTGGGTTTTTGAAACAGAGGATTATTATAATTCCTGGTGGACTTTAGCTGAACTTACTTGTCTTGCATATATGAAAGCAACGGCTCCAGAAGAATGTCCTGATATATATATTTGCAGTGTTCAAAATAATGAATTTGTATATAGAAAGGCTGATGAGGACTTTTTTCGAAAGCTTGATGAATATTCAATACATGAAATTGCAAGATTTTTTTCTAACTCCGATCCAAGTACTGTTGGTTATGAGAGTGCACAAAACATGATGATAATTAAAAGCATGCCTGAATCCATGCAATTAGAATGTTATAATATGATGATGCAGGCTTTTAATAGCAACATGACATCGGGTCTTTCTATGATTGATGGATTAAATGATTTAACCTTTGAAAGGTTCCGAGAATCTCTTCAGTCCCATGTTTATGATGAAGGTTTTTGGAATGAACATATAGTTACATGCCCTAATTGTTCTAAAACCAATGATAAACGTCATGGATTTGATATAAAAACATTACTAAATTCAGCATTAGCAGGTATGTACATTATTGATGAAGAAACTTATAACAAAGCTTTATCAGTAAAGAAGTGGCAATGTCCAAAGTGCGGTCACAGCTTTGAAATTATTAAAGAAGATGAGGAAAATTATATTTGGTGGCCTGTTAGAGCAGGAAGGATAACAGGGCCAAATGGAACCTTTGTTGAAAGGCAAAGTATATATTCAATTAAGTATTCCTCATAAAAATATATTTGAAAAATAAAATGGCAGTCCAGCAGGCTGTCATTTTTTTATAGGTTAGAAGCTAGCTACTATCTGGAGATCTGGATATGGTATATTAACAGACAAATTTGTGATAAAATATAATAAATGTAGAAAAGAACCTTTTAGGATAAATGTTTGGGAGAGGATACCTAGTTCTCTTCTGAAGAAGGGGGGATTTTATGGCTTACAGAATGTCAGTTAAAGTTTTAAAGGATTTTATTTTGAGATCTACTCAGGCTCAAATCCTTATGGTTATTGAAGATATTCATCCTGCAGATTTGCTTGATGCGGTGAGAGATTATCCAAAGAATAAACTGGATATTTTAAACAAGCTTCCTGAATGGGCCATTGCAAGTATCATTGATGAAGCCGAGGATGATGAGAAGTATGAACTTCTTGCATTGTTTGAATCCTCAAATAAGCAAAAGGATATTGTAGAAGAAATGTCCTCAGATGAGCTTGCTGATATGCTTGGTACTCTTGACACTTCAGAAGCAAATGATATATTGGCTAAAATGGATAAGGAAGATGCGGAGGACGTTAGAGAACTATTATCCTATGCACCAGATACTGCTGGTGGGCTTATGGCATCAGAGTTTTTATCGGTAAAAGATACAATGACAGTAAAGGATACCTTAGATTATTTACGTACTTCTGCGGAGGATGCAGAAACTTCATATTTCATATACATTTTGGATGAGGGGAATCGTCTAAAGGGAGTTGTTTCCTTGAGAGATTTACTAATTGCTTCTTCTGATATATATGTGTCTGAAATTATGAATGCAAATATTAATACTATTAAAGATGATATGGATCAGGAAGAGGTAGCTCATATTTTTAGAAAATATAGTTATCATATTATGCCTGTCATAAATAGCGCTGAAGAGATGGTAGGAATTATAACTATCGACGATGTGATTAGAGTTATAGAGAGTGAAAGTACAGAGGATATTCATCACCTTGCGGGGCTTCAAGAGGATGAAAAAGTTACTGATACTTTAAAAGAATCAGTAGGCAGCAGACTGCCCTGGCTTTTTATTAAGTTATTAACTGCTCTTTTAGCCTGTGCTGCTGTAGCGCGTTTTCAGGGCACTATTGAAAAGCTGGTGCTGCTGGCAGCATTCATACCAGTGGTATCTGGTATAGGAGATAATGTGGGGAATCAAACCCTTACCATAATTGTAAGGGGTATTGGATCTGGAGATTTGAATTTTCAAAACTATAAAAAGGTCCTTTTAAAGGAAATTGGTGTAGGTATTTGCAGCGGTGTAATAATGGGCTCAATAATCGCAATTTGTGGATTTTTATGGACTAGAAATGTATTGTTTGGCGTTGTAGTGCTTGTATCAATGATAGTTAACCTAATAATAGCAGCATGTTCTGGTTTTATAGTTCCTATGATATTAAAGAGACTAAGGAAGGACCCTGCCCTGGCTTCTACTATATTTGTAAATGCTATAACAGAGGTTTTTGGTTTTATATTTTATTTAGGCTTTGCAACACTTTTAATACCTTATCTTGAATAATTGCAGAAAAGGGGGAGGAGTAATTGATACACACATTGGCAATAACAAAGGATTTGAAGCTAAAAAAGAATTTACCTTTAGAAAAACTCTATAGTGATGAAATCAGTTGGTTCTGGGTAGATTTTGAGGTTCCAGATGAAAAAGAGTGTAAACTTTTGGAAACTCATTTTCATTTTCATCAACTTGCTATTGAAGATTGTCTGCAGAATTTGCAGCGTCCAAAACTGGATTTTTATGATGGATACAGTTTTTTCGTACTTCATGCCTTGAATGAAAAGACACTGACACCTGATGAAGTTGATTTATTTATTGGGAAGAATTATATTGTGTCCTTTCATCGTGATCATTTGGAGGCACTTGATGAGGTATGGTTGAAGATTAATACCACTGAAAGTATCTGGAGTGAAGGTAGTTTCTTTGTTTGTTATCATATTATCGATAAACTTGTGGATTATTACTTCCCTGCTGTTTATAAATTAGAAGACTATATAAATGGGATTGGCGATAGTTTAAATAAGGATGCCATAGATAAGGTGTTTGATATAAGATCGGATTTATTAAGACTTCGGAGAATAATTAATCAAATGAGGGATTTGCTTTATAGAATACTAAACTCCAGTCGTTTGGAGGAAGTGAAAACAAAACAGATATTCTTCGCAGATATATATGACCATCTGCTGAGGCTTTCTGAAATGATTGAAACTAATCAGGCAATAACCTCTGAGATAAGAGATAGCTTTCTATCCCTAAACTCACACAGAATGAATAAGATAATGATGGTTCTAACAGTGGTAACCTCAGTTTTTATACCACTTACCTTTATTGCTGGAGTATATGGTATGAATTTTGACAATATGCCTGAGCTTAGATGGAAATACGGTTACTTTATCGTCATGGGCATCATGGTTGCCATAGCCTTCTTTATGTTCCTATGGTTTAAACGCAAAGGCTGGTTTGACGTTGATTGATAGTAGATAGGGATTTGCTCTTATTTTTGAAATAAGCAGCAGATCCCTTAAATATTTTACAATAGAATAAATCTAAGAAATAGCCTTTGGGTTATTTGGCCATTCATAGAAACTATTGAGTAATTTATGAGAATATGATAATATTGTGTCAGTTAATGTAAAATTCATAAATTGTATAGCTATGGTAATATACGATGGTTATTTTTATGAGATTACGCTAAACTAAAGTGCGAATTGGGAGGAATTTTTTATGAGTTATTTATTTGGTATTATAATTGCCTTAGTTGTTGCGATTATTATTGGTAAAGATGCATCAAGTAGAGGAATGAATGCAATTGGTTGGGGAATATTTACTTTTCTTATCTGCATAATTACTCTTCCTATTTATTTAATTGTTCGTAAACCAAGAATAAATGGCTAAACCTAGGCTGGTTTTTCGTATAGGCTTAATTGGGTTAATGTTTTTTGTTTCATTTATACCACCCAAATATAATTTTATTGTTAAACTAGAATTAATTTTAGGATTAACACCTAGTGTAATTGAAAAAGTATTAGGGATTAAATGTTTATTTTGTGGAATGACACAAGCGTTCCATTATCTTGCCCACTTTCAAATAGTTAGCGCTATTAAGTGTAATTTCTGGTCTCCAGTGGCACTGATTTTAGGAATAGTTGTTATAATGAAATGGGATTTAAGATTACTTAATAAAAAACAAGAATATATTTTCTTTATAGTTGCAATTATCTTAACTTTTTTAGTAAATGTTCAAACAAGACTTTTTTCTATTTAAATATGAATAACTGAAATGTCTGCAGTAGTGACTGCAGACATTTTTTTCATTGCATCTGTTCAAGTATATTGGTCATTTTATGAACTATAGAAGGAGCATTTATTTTAGGAGCAAATATTTCAATAAGGCATAGTCTTTGGCTGCAATTTATTTCAGCTTGTTTTATAGCTTCATCAAGCTGCTGGTTTGTGTAAACCTTTGCAGTATATGTATTTCCTCCAAAGGATTCTATTAATTTTGAGTAATCCCAAGCAGGTATATCATTGTAATTAGTTTGGTTTGTAGATATATTAAGATATTTTTCGATGGTATACTCTTTATTATTAATCAAAAATATAATCGGCTTACATTGATTCTCCAGCATTGAGCTGAATTCCTGGACAGACATTTGATTAGAGCCATCACCCACAAATAACAGCACACGTCTATTCTTATCCGCCATACATGCTCCAAAGGCTGCAGGAGTTCCATAGCCGATGCTGCCCCAGCCTCCTTGGGTTATATAGGTTGCCCCCTTTGGCAATCTAAGTTCTGCTATTCCAAATTCAAGTGTACCAGTATCCGCAATCAGTATATCATTTTCTTTTAGCATTTTTTGAAATCTTGGATAATAGTATTCTGAAGTAACCTGTTCCTCCAAAGGGGCGTTAATATTTTCATAAGGAAATACCAGGGTTGGATGTGCTGGCAGCCTCCTGTTAATATTTAAGATTAGTTCTCTTAATAAATCCTGCATTAATACATTTTCATATATAGCCATGCCCACCTTTACCTTAAAGGGCTGTATATCTATAACAGTGAAAGGATTTAGATTAGCAGTAAATGTACCGGTATTATAGTCTGACCACATAGTACCAACAGCTAAAATACAGTCTGCTGATTCAACCATATATTGAACCTCTGGGCTTCCAAGATTGCCTATGTATAGACCAATATAGTTTTTATGACTTTCATCAAAGGAGCCTTTACCCATAAGCATAGTGGCAACAGGTAAATTGATTTTATCTACTAATTGCTTTACCTGTGCTTGAAGCTTATATCTAGCTGCATTAACGCCAGAAATAAGTATAGGTTTTTGTGCCTGCTTTATAAGTTCTCCAATGTGCTGTACTGCAGCCTGTAATGAATTTTGATCTGTCTGCCTCATTGATAAATTAACATCTTTGTTCACTATAGTTTGATTAATCACATCAGTAGCTAGTAATAGATACACTGGTTTCTTTGTATCCTTTGCTACTTGAATAGCTTTTGGAATTTCAATGGCTGCATTTTCAGCGGTTATAGTAACAGCATAGGCTGTTAAATTTTCATAAACCTTTTTAAAAACCTTGAAATCTCCATTCAATAGGGTATGATGCATTAATTTATGTTCCTGCTGAACCATTGTTTTTGGTCCGCCAACTATATGAATTACAGGTACGTTTTCGCAGTAGGAGCCTGCAATAGCATTACATGCACTAAGTTCTCCTACACCAAAGGTGGTAATTAAGGCGCCTATTCCTTTAACTCTGGCATATCCGTCTGCAGCATAGCCCGCATTTAATTCATTACGGCAATTTATAAATTTTATAGCAGGGTATTTTTCTAAAACATTTAAAAGTGAGAAATTATAATCCCCTGGTATACCAAAAATCTCTGTAATACCTTCTCTGTTTAAACAATCATATAAATAATAACCTACAGTTTGCTTTAAATTTGATATATTTCCTGTTTTCTCAACCATTTTTTGCCCTCCAAAATCTATGTTTTGACATTAATATTATTGCCAGGGAAATAATATTAATGTGTAACTCTTATGGAGAATAAAAGGATAAAAAACAAACCTACGACATATTTCATCAGTCGTAGGTAGTCCATACACTTATTCTGCAATTTCTACTTTATTGATTCTTCAAAAAGTTCTATAACTTTTATATGACCTTGACGCTTTGCCAAATCTAATGGAGTAAAGCCACCGCAATTTTCAACTGTTGGATCACCGCCATATTTAAGTAGAAGCCTTGCTGTTTTATGGTGTCCTGTCCATGCTGCCCAATGTACTGGAGTCTCAGCGGCTTTGTCACGAGAGTCAGTTTTAGCACCCTTGGATAATAAGTACTCTACTATTTCATCATTGTCATATTCAACTGCCCAATGAAGGGGAGAAATACTGTCATCACTTTGCAAGTTTACATCTGCCCCCTTTTCTACAAGTAATTCAACTAAATCGAAGCGGCACTTTGCCACTAAGCATAATGGAGTTTGTCCTTCTGCGTTCTTGCAATTTACATCTGCACCAAGTTCAAGTGCTTTTTTTAAGTCTGCAACATTTCCGGTCAAAGAAGCTTCACAAAGCAGTGTATTTTCATTAATCATACTAAATCCTCCTAAAAAAAACATCATAAACATGGTTAGTATAGCATGAAAATAATTCAAATACCCTATAAAATAACATATATGTTTAAACTTTGTATGTTTTGCTAATAGTTTATCAGAAAAATTACTAGTATTTGTGTATTATGCCTAGGTTTGTGAATCAAACAAACCTAAGGGTATGCCATTAATTAAGTAAATAACTTGTCAATATTTGTGATATAATCAATCTATATTAAAAATTAGGAGCAGATGATGATTAATAAGATTATAGATTACTTAAAAGACTATAAAAAGGTGACTATATCATTAGGTGAATTAGAAGGCTTACTTCCTGGCAGTACTGACTATAACAGCTTTGCAAACACAATAAGGGAGTTAATTGACAGGGGTATACTTACAGAAAAGAATGCTAAAATTAACAACGGTAAAGACATCCCTTTGGCTTACAAATTTGCAATAAATAAATATGAGCTTAGAAGGGAGCATATAGACGCTGTTCAGAAATTAAGTTTTCAGCTGTCGTCAGAAATAGATTTGCAGCAGTATTTTACTTTAAGTGAGGAAATTTGGCGTAGAGATTTACCTTATATAATGAAGGTTAATGAGTATATAGCAGCCAAGGGGCTTCCTGATAATTATGCCACATGTCAAGAACGTTCTTTTCATATAGTAGGTGATGAGAAATGGATTGATGAAAAGGGTGGTAAAAAGCTTTTAGAAAGAATGAATTTATGGCATAAGCTTAAGCTTATGAATGCCTCTGATCCTCTAATGCTGGCAGTTAATCCTTTGCAATTCAATAAATCAGAATATTCACATTTAATTGTAGAGAATAAGGCTGCCTTTACAGCACTAATGGATACGCTTCAGGAAATTTCTTTTACCTCTTTGATTTTTGGCTCTGGATGGAAGATTGTTTCTAATATTACTATGCTGGAGAAGCAATTAGGTTTAAAGGGTGAGCACAAATTTTATTATTTCGGTGATTTGGATTATGAAGGTATATCCATTTGGAATTCATTAAATGAAAGGGTACAAGCTGAACTAGCAATACCTTTCTATACAGAATTGATTAAAAAAAGCAGCAGTATTGGTAAGGAAGGGCAGCAGAGAAATGTTGAAGCACTTAATAATTTTCTTCAGTTTTTTAGTAGGGAAGAGCAGGGAAGTATTGTAAATATTCTGGATAACAAAAGATATCTTCCTCAGGAAGGTCTTAATAAAGAAGAACTTAGTGATATATGGAGGAGTTGGAATTGGCTATAAATATTAGCAGTGTAACTGAAAATTATAGAGAAAGGATTCAACGACTTGCTTTATTTGATCCATTATATAAATTAGAAAATAAAAATTCAAAGGATAACAGCAACAAGCCTATTGATTATTTTAGTTTAGGACTTTTAACTTTATTGTTTTTCTTTGAAAATATGCTGATGAGAAATAAAAAGACAGGGGTTAGGGAACTTGCATTATTTTTGCAGGAACTAAACCAAGGAGAAATTGATCTTGATGAGGAAGGTTTTGAAAAGGCAGCCAGAACTATAATTGAGGTATTTAGACCTCCTACAGGGAAGAGAAATGCTAGAAGCTTTTACAACTGGGAAACCAGAAGAGAAGAAGTGGTGCAGTATTCCATTCTGAAAGCAGACAAAGCTGATTTAGCAACAAATATTCAGTACTACACCTTGGATGAACAGGGGCTTGAGCTGATTTTCGCCACTAAAGAATACTTTAATGAGTTTCAATTGTCCATTAATCAGCTGGTTTTAAGAAAACAATTGGAGAAGGGCGAATTTGTAGGAGCCTTAAGACAAATAGATGAAATGAGCTTGGATGTTAAGAATCTTCAGGATAGAATGCTTAGAATAAAGCACGAAATTAATAGAAATATCGTTTCCAATGAAACCTATGAAAGATATAAAAACATTATTGAGGATGTAAATATGAGACTGCAGCGTGAAAATGAAGAATTTGAGGAACTGCAGTCTTTTGTTAAAGATACAAAAGAGAAAATAGGAAATGAATTGACAGACGATAAGGATAGAAAAACCTATGATTTAATAGTTCAAATTGATAGAGAGCTGGATCAGGTTCACTATGAGCATAGGCTGCTGTTAAAGGAAAGCATTGTACTAAAAACCTCTGCTCTTCAAGCTGCACAGGAGGCATTATATTTTGTAGGTATAGATTCCTTTAATTTTAATCAGGAGCTTACCAGTAGATTATTTGCTTCACCTCTTCCACTAGATTCAGCTAGGAGATTGGTGGAGCCATTTTTGTATCTTGAGAAGTTCAGTGCTTGGTCTCCGCTTACTGTATTTTCTCACCAGAGATTAGAGTCAGCTGAAAAGCAGAAAAAAGCAGATGATTTTCTTACGCTGCCTGTTGAAGAAGAAATAAGGCTTGATATTAAGCTGCTAAGTGAGAACTTTAAAATAGTAGCTGAGATTATTTTAGAGGCATTAGATACAAATAAAGAAATTACCCTTGAGGAAGTAGTACATTATATGAGGGAAAGTTCTTATGAGAAAATATTGCATTATCGTCCCTTCTATGATTTTTGGATTATACTCCATCAAAAATCCCCAGTTGGTTTAGAAATGCAGGAAAAAAATGAACAATCCTTATTTGGAGAAGCCTTTAAGATTTTAGTGAATAAAGGAAGGTATCTTATGGTAGAAGAAATCTATGGAGTATTACAGGTTACTGATAGATTTACAATTAAAAATATGAAGCTGAGATTGGAGGAAAACTATGAATTACAGCAATGAACAGGTAATGCAGGCCTTTAAATTATATTCTTCTCTATCCATAAAAGGTTATGGAGAAAAGGAAGAAATGAGATTGTACTTAGCAGATGAAATTATTAGGGGGCTGGTGGATCAGTTTTCTAGAGAAGTGGACTGCACTGTATTTACCTCTGGGGAACATATATATATGATTCCTATTTCCAAGAATTCAGTATTTCATGTTTCAAATGATTCTATTAAGAAAGCTTATTTTCCTACTAAATCTGTAAACTTGGATTTGTACATGATGTATGCTGCTATCATAGTTTTGTTTGGAGAATTTTACGACAGTTATCAAACTATGGAACCTACCCGTGATTTTCTGCCTATGGGTGAGTGGCTTAGCAGTATAAATGAAAGAATTTCATCCATTAAGGAACATGGAGTTGAAAAGTTAAAGGAAATAGATAGGGAACAGGATTATAACTGGTCTTCCATTATAGAAAAGTGGGAGGACATGGATGAGATAAAGGAAAAAGTAAAAGCTCAAGATGCTAGAACCAACAGTAGAAAGAGTTTTCTAAATATGGTAAAACAATTTTTACTAAGCCAGGAGCTAATTAATGATATAGGAAACGAAGAATTACAGCTTACGGAAAAGGCTAAGACTATTATTCAAAGATACTATATGGATTATGATTATAACAGAGGAATACTTGATTTTATGTATCAGCTTGATCAAAAGAGAGGTGAGGAGTAATGCCGGCAATTTCTAAGATTCGATTTACTAATGTAATTTATGAGAATGGTAATAAAAGATATAATGATGATATTTTTCAATTTGACGGACACAACGGAGCCATCCTCCTCGAAAATGGGGGGGGAAAAACAGTTTTTATTCAAACTGCTATTCAAGCGGTACTGCCTCATGCTGAAGTAGCCGATCGTAAAATTAAGAATACTCTTTTGCTGGAAAACAATGCAGCTCACATTGCAATAGAGTGGATAATTAATGAAAGTCCAAGAAGATATGCCCTTACCGCAGTAACCTTGTTTATGAATAAGGGCGGTGTGGACTCCTATAAATATACCTATGAATATGATGAAAATGATGATAACTCCATTGAAAAGCTGCCTTTTGTGCGAGACAGTCTAGGAGGAAATAAACGACCAGCAACCAAAGAAGAAATGGCTGAATATTACTCTAATATGGATCATAATCGTATGCATGCCCATAGTTTTTCAACCATTAGAGATTATAGCGAGTATATAGAAAATAATTTTAAAATAATTCCTTCAGAATGGAGAAAGATAGCTTTAATTAATGGCAGTGAAGGCGGTGTAGAAGCTTTTTTCGATGCCTGCAGGACCACAGGGCAGTTAGTGGATAATCTATTAATTCCTGTAGTGGAGGAAGCCTTAGCGGGAAATGGTACAGGAGAATTTGTAGAAACCTTTGAAAAGCAGAGGGAGCATTTTAAAAAATATAAGCAGCTTAAAGGGAGAATTGATGAAAGTAAACAGGTAGAACAGCAAATCAATCAATATATTGATGTGTATGAAGCTTTTCATAAAGCTAGTATAAAACTAACAGAAGAAAAAGAAAAAGCAAAGGCAATATATAAATTTATAGAGAAAGAAGAAGAAAATAATAATCAAAAGCTTTTAGAAAATGAAACAGTTCGGGAAGAGTTAGAAGGAGAAGAAAGGCTGTATAATCAAAAAAAAGAATCCTATAAATTGGCGTTGCTAAAGAATGAAACTCAGCAGGTAGAGAAGCTTTATGAGGAAGTAAAAGGAAGCTATGATGGAATGAAAAATTCCTATGATGAAAAACAAAAAAGATATGAAAATTTGCAGATAGCAAAATATAAAATGGATATATTAGAGCAGCAGCAAAGGATAAAGCAGCTGGAACAGCAGATTGAGTCATTGGATCAGGATGAGGATATTGCCGATATAATCGAAAGACTTCATCAAAACGGCTGTGAGCTTAGAGGATATTATGTAGAAGAAGAAGATAAATTAAAAAAGGAACTGTCCCTAACCAATGGCCAGATTAATAGATATCAGCAGCAGCTTAATAATTATGAGACTGAACATAAAAAGTCCGCGGAGGAAGAAAGCAAATACAAAAATGATAAGGTTGCGCTGGAATCAACTATAAAACTTTTAAATAGAGATATGGAAAAGATAGCAGCAGAGATTTTGGACAATCCTCATCAGGAGAAGGTGGAAGAACAGGCTGCAAAATGGCAAAGCAGGATAACTGAATTAGGTCAGAATATATTTAACTGTGAACAGCAGCTTATAAAATTAAAGGAAGAAAAATATAATGAGCAACAAGCATTAGAAACAAATACACTGACCTTAGATCAATTAAAGGATGAAGAGCATCAGTTAAAAGAGAAGCTTAATAGTTTAAATAATACACAGACAAAGCTTTTAAGTAGTTTTAAGGAATTATTTAATAATGTCAGTAATATAGATTCTATTTACCTGCATGAAGCTAAAATATTAACTCAGATGGAATTTAGAGTAGAAAAGCTAAAAGAGGATAAAGAAAATTTGATTTTTAAAGAAAGACTTGCCTATAGATTTATGGATGACTATAGGGAAAGCGAATTCTATACCGCTGATCCTCAAATTGAAAAATTAATCAAGCATTGGAGAAATAGTTTTTCTTATATAGAAAGCGGTACACAATTTTTACAAAGGGCAGCGAGGAATATTGGGAAGTCGGAGAAGGAATTAAATGAGCTTTATCCTTACTGGGCTGTAGCCGTTGTTGTGGGTGATACAGAATTGGATAAATTAATGAGCAAGCTAGAAAAGGCTGCAGATGAGCTTACTCAGCCAGTTAGTGTAATCACAGAAAAGGAAGCTAGAAGCAGAATTCAGGGGGATTTTACTGCCTTTGAAAGAAATGTATTTCCTTTGAGCTGGGAAAGCAATCTTTCCCAAGCTAATTTTGTAAACTGGAGAGGTGAAGTTAGTGAAAAAGCTAAGGAAGCCACAGAGAATAGAAGAAAAAAAGAAGAGGAATTTACTCAATATAATGAATTACTAAAGCAGTTAAGAGAGTTTTTTATTAACTATCCTCATGAGTTATATAGGGAATTACTAAACAATCAAAAAGCTGTTCAGGAGCATATTGATGATACTCAGAAGGAAATTCACATAAAGAAATTAAGAATACAGCAGATAGATGATGAAATAAGAAAGAATAATATCAACCTGAGTGATTTTAGGGCGGAAGAAAGCTTTTTAACAGGCAGGATTTCTAAGGCAAGAGACTACAGCAGCAAAAAAGGGGAGAAAATTAGAAATGAAGCTGATTTGCTTAAGGTAGAAGAGAATTTAGAAAAGCATCAACATGGCATTAAGGAATGGGATAAAAGGATTAAGAGTCTTAAAAATACCATAGAAGAGATTAATAGAACTTTGTGGGAAATAGATCGCAGTATTAGTGATCTTAAGTCTGAAGAATTATATTCAGAGGTATTAAAGGAAATTCCTAAATACACAAGCATCAGTAAGGAAGTTTTAAAGGAACAGAGGAAAGCTTTAAAGGCTACCCTTGAAAAGAAACAAAAAGGAAGAGAAGTTTTACAGATTCAATTAGATAATGCAAAAACTGCTGAGAATAAGGCTCTGAAGGAGTTAGATATATTCCTTCAGAAACTAGAATTTTCTGCGGAAGAGGATTTTCAGTTTCCAACCTATGGTGAAGATGAAATCAAAAGATTATTGGAGGAACTTAAGAAGACTAAAAAGTACTTAGAAAAAGCTTCCTCAGATTTAGACAAGGCTAGAGAAAAATTCATGGAAAAACAAACTAGGTATCAGATAGAAGAAGAGAACTTTTATAAGTTCTATAATGAAATAATTGAGTTTGGTGAAGCTTTAGATCAGGTTAAAGCAGTCTTAGCACTGCAAGAGGAAGCTATAAGAAAAAGAAAAGACTATAATCTTAAGCGTAGAGAAAAATTAATTAAGGATAAGAAAAATATAGAGGACCAAATTCAAACTATGAAAATTGAAAATGGTAAGTTTTCTTACTTAGCAGAAAGTATAAAGGAAATAGAGCTGTCTCCGGAACTTATTCAAGAAATACCATATAAAAGAAAACAATTTGTATCAGAAATAGTAAAAGAAATAGAAAAACAATCAACAGATATTCAGAATCAAAAAGCTAAGGTAGAACAGCAGCAAAATTTATTTATTAGATTCTGTGAAAATGAAATTATAGATGTAAGATTAAAGGAAATGGCTGTTACTGGTGTGCAATTGAAAAAGAATTTTGAAGATATTAAACAGTGGCAGCACAAGATGCAGGAAAGAATATCACGAAGCATTGAGATTGCAGAAAATGATATTCGTGAGCATGACAAAGAAGTACAGCAGTTTATAAATCATCTTCACGCTTATCTAGTTACAATGGCTCAGGAGCTGAAAATAATACCGAAAAAGACAAAAATCAAAGTAGAGGACAGTTGGAAAGAAGTATTTACATTTAATGTTCCAGAGTGGGATGAAAAAGAAGGAAAAGAAGAACTGGCAAAGCATATAGATTGGATGCTTATGCAGCTGGAGGAAGACAAGTTTAGAGATGATAACGGCATAGAAATTGAAGAGCAGGTGAAAAGAGCTATTGAAAAATGGCTTCAATCAAAGCAGCTTCTTCAGATCGTGATGAAACAAAATAGTATAAAGGTAAAATGCCGTAAGGTGACTAATAATGGCAAGGTAAGCAGCACTCCATTCTCTTGGGAACAATCCAATGCCTGGTCAGGAGGAGAAAAATGGAGTAAAAACATGACCTTGTTCCTAGGAATTTTAAATTACCTGGCGGAAAAAAGAAAACAGATAATACCTTATAGCAAAAGACATAGAACTGTTATAGTGGACAATCCTTTTGGAAAGGCTTCCAGTGACCATGTACTTGATCCAGTATTTTTCGTAGCACAGCAGCTTGGTTTCCAGATAATCGCCCTAACAGCTCATGCTGAAGGTAAATTTGTAAGAACTTATTTTCCTATAGTTTATAGCTGCAGACTAAGAGAGGCAAGTAATGGAGTCAATCAAATTGTTACAATGGAAAGAGAAATAAGGACAGCTTTTTTCAAGGACAGTGATCCACAGGCCTTAATAAGACTTGGTGAATTACAGCAAATAGGTATGTTTGATTTTAATAACTTGAAATAACATTTTAAGCAAATTTTAAAGAGGCAGTCCCTTGGGACTGCTTTTATTTTCAATAATTGCAGCCACCACTTTAATTAACTTTTTCATTATAAACCACTCTGCAATAGTTTATCACAATTGCATTGATAGTAACATAATATAAGTGAGTAAATATTTTTATAAGGAGACTGATGATGCCTATTACATTTCCGGTATTAAAAAAGTATTATGAAGGCCCATCCGTTAGAATACTTCAAATGAATTTAAATGGACTAAACTATAATTACAACGGACTTCAAATAACTGGTGTATTTGATTCGTTAACTGACGAAGTAGTAAGAGATTTTCAAGCTGAAAATAAATTAGTATCAGATGGTGTTGTTGGTCCTGTTACCTGGAACGTACTGTTGAGGAAGGTTTTAGCTATACAAAGTAAATTAAATTCTATAAATTTTAATGCTGGCTCTCCTGATGGAGTTTACGGAGCAAGAACGACGGATGCTGTAAGAAGATTTCAAAGCGTTAATGGTCTTGCAATGAGCGGTATAGTAGAACCAAGAACAAGGCAGCAATTATTTAATCCAAACCCACCAGATGATTATAGTAAAATCCCTAGTTCAACAGCTATAAGTGCATTAAATCCATATGTGGCATCATTAGCACGACAATTTCTTAACTTATGTACCCAAAGTGGTCTGGATGTTACCATTATTGTAACCTTTAGAAGCTGGTATGATCAAGACCAATTGTTTGCACAGGGTAGAACTCAGCCAGGAGCCATAGTGACTGATGCAGAAGGAGGAGATTCATATCATAACTGGGGATTGGCTTTTGATTGCGCTCCAATGACAAATGGTGTCATTGATTGGAATGCCACAGATAAGTTTATTGAAATGGGTAATTTAGGTCAGCAGGTTGGATTAGAATGGGGAGGTAACTGGACAACATTTAACATAAGTATTGTTGATATGCCTCATTTTCAATATACCTTTGGATTAAATACTGAGCAGTTATTAAACGGTGCCAGACCATCACAATAATCAAAATTTTGTGGCGCAATAGCTGCATTTTATTATTTCTGTTGGTATAGGTTTATTAAATTAGAGAATGCGGGGGAGTAATGCATTTTTACTTTCCCCACATAAGTTAGTGAATGAAGGCCCAATCTGAGATTGGGAGAGTTTATTTAAGTTAAGATATCTCCTGAGATAAATAAAACATAAAATCATTTATTTCCCCACATAAGTTAATGAATGAAAGCCCAATCTGAGATTGAGAGAGTTTATTTGTGTGCTCAAGAGCAAATATAATTCTTAATTTGATTTAAATTCGTAGTAAAGTATACCCATCTGTTATTTATATATCTCCAGCCGGCAACAGAGTTTCTGCTGATGAATGTAAGATATGACCAAAAAGATTCACCGTTTTTAAGCCATATATATGTGTTCTTAAAAATACAAGGAGATATAGCACCAAATTCCACTAATATTAGGTTTGGAACAGGTACATCGGATAATTTAGGTGTATAATTTGGGGGTGGATTTTTAGGTGGTTGCTGCTGCTGAATAGGATATTCTTCTACCTTCTGCCTTTTTCCGGTGCATAATGGGCATTGAAATTCATACATGCGGTAGGGACAGTAAAATGATGAATCATCGCAATCAGATCCTATGAATGGGTCTCTATAACCATACATTTGTTGGCCTCCTAAGACTTATCAATTCCTTAATCATAATATTCCTTTGCAAATTCATTGTTACTCTTAATTAGAGAGATAAATGTTTTTCTACAGACAAAACTAATAACTCAGTTTGAGTAATAATTTTATGATTTTTTAAGCTATTATTTACATATATCGAGTTAAATTATAAATAAATATGAAAAATAAAATGTATTCGCAAAATATTGACAAATTATAAGAGGTTGTGATAATATATATACAAGATAATCTAACACAACGGAAAACGTTTGCATGGTGTGGTTATAATATTTCTATTAAGAAGGGATATGATAATTAATGAATACTATAACGATGCAAAATAAGGAGAATTCAATTGAAAAAGTATTATAAAGTTTGTAAGAATATTATGATAGTTTTGTTTTTTATCTTGTTATTAGGCAATTTAACTCAAAGATGGGACAAACTATATGATATTGTTGGTTACAAAAATTATGTAGTATTAACAGGCAGCATGGAACCTTCTATTTATGCGGGTGACATGATAACGATTACAAAGGTGTCTTCTAGTGATTTGAAAAAAGGTGATATTATAACATATTGGAAAGGCGACATCACCATTACGCATAGAATAATAAAAATACATAACAATCTTATTACGACAAAAGGCGACAGTAACAATGTGGAAGATGCACCAATAACAAAGGAGATGATAATAGGTAAATATATCTTTAAAATACCTAAAATTGGATACTTGTTAGCTTTTATTGGTTCAACCACAGGAATGGGCTTAATTGTTGGAATTATATTCTTTTTAGTACTCTATGAATTGGTTTTTGAGAGAGAAAGGATAAAGATTTAAAAGAAGGTGGAGAATAATGGATATCAACAAACAAAATCAAAATAAGAAAAAAAATAAAAGAAGAATAACTATTTTGACTTTATTATTACTACTACTGTTAGCTATATCGGCTGGAGGATCATATTCCTGGAAGGTTAAATCTATTGCATTTCCGGTTCCTCCCACACCATTAAATATAAAGAATGGTAAAATTAATGCTCAAGGTGTATCTGCAAATGGAGGAAAGTGGACATATGATATTATAGCTGGAACTACAGCTAATCCAGATATCGTAGGAGTTCCTATGGATGGAGGATCACCAAGCAGAGCGGTAATAGGCGGCGTTATTACAGGAAGTATTTCAAATGCTAGACCAGGAGATGCTTTTAATTTAGGCACAACTGCATCACCATTTCAAATTAGTAACACAGGTAATTTGACAATTAAAGCGCAAGTAGCTCCTAATTCAGCTTCAACAAGTTTGCCAAGTCTAACAGCCGCAGGCTGGAAATTATATATAAATGGTAGTCTATGGGATGGAAGCAGTACCGTAACTATAGCAACTTTAGCGCCAGGTGCATCAACAAATTTAGCAGTTAGGCTTGAATATCCTACCACAAGCACAGTTGCAACTCAAGATTTGACTACTGGGTCCATTGATTTAAATGACCTATTCACACTTACTGTAACTCAAGAGAATAATCCAGGATGGACACAATAGTACTGAATAAATCCTGCCTATAGTGTAAAGCCATAAACTTTTTAGTTTATGGCTTTATTCAAAGGTAGAAATAGGGTAAAAAAATTTGAAGAATTTACGATAAATATAGTAATATATAAACGTAAGGAGAAAAAATATGTGGAAGAGAAACAATATTGTGATAGGTATATTGTGTTTGACTTTATTTATTGCATCTGCTGTAGGTACAACTTATGCATTAAGTTATGGAAAACCTGTTGATGATGATAGTCTTTCTACGGAAATGTTTCTCAAGACGGGATCGGTAAAGACCAATATTGTTAGGGTTTATGACGAAAATAATAATAATATTTCTTTTACTCAAAATGTAACTCAGCCGCAGCCTAGCACTGGTGGAGTGCAAAAAACAGCAACTATCAATGGTGCCGGCTATTCAAAAATATTCATTGATATGGAAGTAGGAACAATATTTCAAAATATGAGAATAGATAGATTATCTGGCAGCTGGAACAATTGGATTGAAAGACAACCTGTAAATTGTCAGTATATAATTGATAACTATCTTCCTGCCCAGGGAGACAGTGGGATGACGGATAGTCAGGTATTAACAGGTATGCAGAACTATGTGCCGAATATTTCAACTAGCGGTATTATTACTGAGACTGATAATAGCTATGTAACCTGGCTGCCAACAAATTCCTCACCAAGCTATGTATCTATCAACTCTTTCCCTGGATTTACCACACCCGGTAATAGACAATACACTGTTGGGGGGGTATTTTACGATCTTGGAAGTTCTCAAACTAAAAATACTCCTTATATTTATAAGGTTATAGTAAAGCTTATGATTAATGGAAATGGGGCTGCTGTAGGCAATGTATCCTATAGAATAACATCAGTACAGCAAAACAGTGGTAAGATCAGTGATATAGGTGTAGATACTTATGGAAACAACAAGTATTTCTTTAGAGATAACTTAGTAATTAATGTTCAGTAGGTAATTATACATTGTTTGAGGAGTATAGCTAATATATAAAAGTATATTAAGTACTTTGGGAGGTAAGTATGTCTAAAAAAAGCATTAAAACAATATGTTTACTTTTAGCATCAGTATTTTTGGGGATTGTTACTTCTGGAACTTATGCTTATTTAACTGGCAGCGGTAATGCAAATTATTCAGTTATAGCAAGATATGTAATTCCATCAAAAATTTTGTTTGCACTGAATGGAAGTAGGTGGAATGTACCAGAAACAAGACTTACAAATGAAGCTTTTATTGTAGATAGAAATCAAAAATTAATTTCAATGAATATATATCCTGGAGCAACTCATGAAAAGAATATTGTTGTACAAAATAACAAGACAAGTGCAGCCCAGGAGTTTTATACTGAACCAGTAAATACTCAGTCTAATCTAGTTGTTTCATTTACTCCATTTGTACAAACTCCGTTTATAATGATGCTTTATACTGGCAGTACTGATACTAGTTATTTTTATTCAGATACGAAATCTGGCATTAACAGCAGAGTTTATATGAATAAAAATACGGTAGCCGCAAGCTCTAACAGCACATTTCACTTAAGAGTTCAGTTTCCAGAAAATGCAAATGATATAAACTCGCTTTTAAGCAGTTGGATGCCAAATACAACTAATGGAAGTGATTCCAATACTTCTGATTTAAGAACTTATTGGAGTAATAAATTAAGCAGTTCAAGCTATGATGCAAATAATTATGCTGATAAGACATATCACTATAAAAATGGAATTATTGTTGGTTTGAAATAAATAATTATTTTTATTATTGATAGAGGGGGGAGAGGTTATGAGAAAATTGGTAATGATCTTAGTATGTGCTTTAGTTTTTGGACTTACCGTAGGTAAGAGCTTTGCTTATATCGCATATAAGGTACCTAAAATTGCTCCCACTGTATCAGCAATAAATATAACTAACGGCTCTTTAGGAATTGATACGTCAGGCAGTTCTAATGTTTGGGCATATGTTTCCGCACAGGGATATAACCCAGATTTTGAGGTGACTTACAATAATGGAACAGGTGTAGTATCAAAATACTTTGATGACTCTAGCGATAAAACTTTTTTAAACTCCCAATCTAATACTCCTTATCTTGATAATATTATTGGTGGGGAAGTATTGGAAAAAAGGGATATAAAGATTCAGAACTCTGGCAATGTCACTGAGAAAATAATCATAAGTTCTTCCAGCTCTCAAGCCAGAAGTGATAGTGGAACCATTAAAACCCCTTGGACCTTTAGTGCATTTACTTCTGTTAAAAAATACAGTACTAGCGGAAGTTATGTGGATATTACCCCAAGTGCCGGAACCACCAGTATTAATATTGCAAGTTTGAAGCCTGGAGAATATATATTACTAAATTTTCAAATACAGCTAACATCGAAGTCGCAAGTTGACAGCGTTTCAGGGGATTCAAATATAAATTATAATCTCACATTTCAGGGGATAATAAATGTTACTGCTACTCAGGAAAACAACCCTGGAATGAACACCAATGGCAGTTAGCTATACTATTATATATGAAAAAAGAGGAAAAATTCGTCAAGTATCGAATATAACTTAGATGAACTAATTTATACAATTTTTTAAAGCCATAAGGATTGAAGATCTTTATAGGGAAAGTAATAGGAGGTATTTTTTATGTATTGCCCAAAATGCGGAACTCAGAATGGGGACGACGCGGTAGAGTGTATTTTCTGCGGTACTCCATTAGAACAAAAGATTGAGCTGCAACCTGAAGACATTCAACAACCTGAGATTAGCCAGCAGCCTGAGGTTAATCAGCAGCCTGAGGTTAATCAGCAGCCTGAGCCAAGACAATCTTTTGGAGCCTATCAAGAAAATTTTAGTCAGATTAATTCACAAAATCCTGGAGAGAATAATATACAAAATCAATTCCAGTCCAATTCTTACCAGAATAACGGATATAATGATAGTCAATATTACGGACAATCTCCAAGGATTCAACAGGATGTGTCTAACAATTTAGCTTTTGCAGTTGTAACACTTGTGTTTAGTGTACTATGCTGCTGCACAAATCCAGTGAGTTTAATATTAAGCATAATAGCAGTGGTTTTTTCATCTCAGGTGAAATCAAGCCTAGAAGCAGGAAATGTATCTGGCGCAGAAAAACTGGCTAGAAATTCTAAAATATTAACATGGATATCACTGGGTTTTATAATATTTGTGGTACTAGTTTGGATTGTATTATTTGCCATTGGAATTGCAGTACCAAAGAATTCAGTTAATGAATTTAGAAGTCTATAAGGGGAAAAAGGAATGGGCTTTAGTATAGGTTCCTACGAAATACGTTTTTCATTTGGGAAAAAAGTTTTGTTAATTATATCAGCTTTTGCACTTCTCGCAGCAGTTGCTACTGTATATTTATATTATCACAGCCCTTTTGAAGGAAATGTTTTTCCTCCATGTATCTTTAGAACTTATCTCCATTTGTATTGCCCGGGGTGTGGAGCCACAAGGGCAACGTATGAGCTTTTACATGGTAATCTTAGAGCAGCTTTTAGGTATAATCCTCTTTACATTATAGGAATACCTTTTATGATGTATCTAGGCATAGTGCTGGCGGGGATAAAGGTGAATGGAAATGCATTACTTCCGGAGTTTAATTTTAATCTTAGAGGAGCCATTATCCTTATTGGTATAATATTGGCATATTGGATATTAAGGAATGTGCCGATATTTCCATTTACATTACTAAGACCTTAAAAGATGAAGCTTTAGTGCAAAGATGGCACTAAAGCTTTTTTAAATTAAATTTATTAAATGAAAAAAATATATGAATAAAAATGAAGCTTTGAAGATAAAAGTCATAATAAGTTGTATAGGTTAATATTATGTATTAAGCATTTTATATAAGGAATTGATTAATATGAGTGAAGAAAATAGGTTTCAGGAAATTAATACAATAAAGGAGATTGTGGAGAATAACAATATAGTTGCACAATATCAGCCAATAGTTTCTTTGAGTAAGCAAAAAGTAGTGGGATTTGAGGGGTTATCTAGAGGACTTAATAAATTAAATTCTAAAATGATTTCTCCAATAAAGATGTTTGAATATGCATGTAATAATGGACTTGCTGTTAATTTTGACCGAGGCTGCAGAGATAAATGTCTAGAGGGTTTCAAGTGTTATCATTGCACTAATAAAGATTTACGTCTGTTTGTAAATATTGAGGCATCAATAATTGAAGAAGTACATGGATCTAATTATTTTTTGCAGCAGGTATTGAAATACGGTTTTTCACCCGAAAATATTGTAATTGAAATAAATGAATCTAATGTAAAACATATTGATCATTTGGTTGCTTTTGTTAAGCAGTATAGAGGGTATGGATTTTTAATAGCATTAGATGATGTGGGAACTGGTTTTTCTAATTTCGAGAGAATCTCACTGCTAAAACCAGATATTATTAAATTAGATAGATCACTTATAAAGGATATTGAAGATAGTTATCATAAGCAGGAAATACTGAGGAGTCTTGTAAATCTAGCAAATAAAATAGGAGCAGTGGTAATTGTAGAAGGAGTAGAAACAGAGGTGGAATTGGATTATGCGCTTGAATATGGTGCACATTTAATTCAAGGATATTATTTCTCAAAACCTTTATTTCTGAACAATGAGCTTATGAATACTTTAGATGATAAAATAAAAAATACTGCTGTTGAATATAAGGACTATATACATTTGAAGATGAAGAAGGAGCAAATTTATAGAAACAAAATAGACAGGCACTTAAAGGAGCTTATTAGTGATTTAGAATATAAAAAATCTGATGAGTTTGATAGGGTGCTGCAGGAGTTTGTTTATGAGCATACAGATTTAAATATTGAATGTTCATATATTTTAGATCTGGATGGAATTCAGATAAGTAATACAATATTTGCAAGAGGTTTTAGTAACAAGCGTGATCAAAGTCTTATGTTTTACCCAGCAGAAAAGGGATCAGATAATTCATTAAAAAAATACTATTATGAGCTGGTAAGTTCAAGATTAAATAAATACATTACAGATCCATATATTTCACACGCAACAGGGAATGTATGCAGAACTATATCTATTATCTTCAATAATGCTTTAAATACAGATACAGAATATATACTATGTGTAGACTTCACACTTAAACAGAATTCTTAGCCTCAGACGGGGATTATTGACAAATGGGAATAAGATTAATATAATTATATTGAACGAACATTTAATCAAAAAGAATAGAGGATAGATATGTCACCAAGAACTGATGAACAAAACCAAGCAATATTAGATAAGAGAAGAGAAGAAATACTAAATGCAGCTTTATCAGAGTTTGCCCGTAAGGGATACAGTGGTACTAAAATATCAGGCATAGCAAAGGCAGGCAGTATAAGTCAGGGACTTATATATCATTACTATAGTTCTAAGGATGAGTTGTATGCAGCTGTTATAGAGAGAGCAATTGAATCCTCGGAGTCTATTGTTAATATGATTAATCAATATAACCTTAAGGGCTGGCAGGGCCTCTCTGCAATAACTGAAGGAGTAATTAACTATATTAAAGCCGGGAAAGAAGAACTGCTTAATTTTTTCTTTATTTATCAGGCAATCATGTTAGATCCAATGCCTAAGTGTGTAAAGGATGCTTTAGCTAAAGAAATGAAGATTCTTCCCACCACAGCACAATTAATGAAAGAAGCACAGGAAGAAGGAACGGTAATTCAAGGAGATCCGTTTTTACTGGCTTCTACTTTTTGGTCTACTCTTCAGGGAATAATAATGACTAAGGTTACAGTTATGTATATGGATGCACCTCAGGGAGAGTTAGTACCGGATTCAAATTTAATACTTAGAATGTTTAAACAATAGTAAAAATATAATAGCTAGTCGAAAGACTAGCTCAATAAATAAGAACATATTGAGTGAATGTTTAATCAAAGGGGGATATTATGAAGAAATTAATTATTATTGGGGCAGGAATATCAGGTCTAAGTGCAGGAATATTTGCTAGGCAACATGGCTTTGACGCAGAGATATATGAAATGCACTCTATACCAGGGGGTGAGTGTACTGGCTGGAGCAGAACGGGTTATCATTTTGATAATTGCATTCATTGGCTTACTGGAACAAAAGAAGATACTGATCTTTATAAGGTTTGGAAGGAACTAGGGGCTTTTCAGGATACAGATATATATCAGGCAGACTATTTATTTGCATACAATAAGAATGGTAAAACCTTGTACTTTTACAGGGATATAGATAAATTGAAGCAGCATCTGAATGAACTTTCACCAGAGGATAATGAGGAAATAGCTAGGTTTATAGACCTTATTAGGAAATTTCAAGTTTTAACAGTTCCCACTAAGAAGCCTATGGATATGATGAATATAATTGATTATATTAAGATGGGCATGGAGTATAGACATATAAGTAAGGATTTATCATTACTTCAGAAGTCATCTATAGAGGAGTATGCATCAAGATTTAAAAGCCAACTAATTCGTGAAGCTATTAAGAATACTTGCCCCGAAAATTATTATGCCATGGCTATATTCTTTAGCTTTGGTACATTTACATCTGGAAATGGTGGCTACCCAATGGGGGGATCGCTTAAAATGTCCTTTAGAATGGCTGATAAATTTAAAGAACTAGGGGGAAAGATTTTTTATAACACAAAGGCTAAAAGAATTATAGTTGAAAATGGCGATGCAGTTGGGATTCAACTTGATAGCGGCGAGATTATAAAGGGTGATTATGTTATTTCCACAGTAGATGCAGGCATGCTAATGACAAAATTATTAGAGGGTAAATATAAAGATAAGGTGTTTGACAAACAATTTAATAACCCAGACCTTTATCCTATACACAGCAGTGTAAATATAGGGTTTGGCGTTAGTTGCGATTTGTCGCCTAGGGAACATGATATTTCTTACGAGGTAGAGCCTTTTAAATGTGGCGGCAAGCTAATTGATAGAATAAATTTAAAACATTACTGCCATGAACCAAGCTTTGCACCTAAAGGCAGTTCGGTAATTATAGTAAGAATAATGGGAGATGATTATGATTATTGGAAAAACTTGCGAGACAGCAGCACTGAGAAGTATTATGCAGAGAAGGACAAGTTATCTAAGGATTTAATAGATAGAATAGGCAAGCTGTATCCAGAAACAAGGGGTAAATTTGAAGCTGTAGATGTATCAACTCCATTAACTTATGAGAGGTATTTCGGAGCCTATAAAGGAGCATGGATGGGATTTGATATATCACCAAAATCTAAAGCCTTGATTCATAATGGATTAATTAAAGGAATAGACAACCTATTTGTTGCAGGACAATGGATTTTCATGCCTGGTGGGTTACCTTCTGCTGTACTAGCAGGAAAGTGGGCAATACAAAAGCTTTGTAAAAAAGAAGGCAAGGAGTTTACATTTAAGTTCTAAATGTAGTAAGGGAACCTCAAAAAAGTGAGGTTCCCTTCATTATTGTTATAATTCCGTTATTATAGTATTGTCTTTAGCAGAGTTATTTGACATAGATGGCTTATAAAATTTCCATAGGTATATAAATCCTACTGCAATGATAAAAGTAACAACTAAGCCGCCTTCTGGCCCAAAGCTTCCACCTGTAATTATATTATCAACCTTATTTTTCACGTTGTATATCCCATTTGCTTCTTGTCCACTAACTAAGAATCCAAACACATTTCCTTCAAAATAGTTCCAAGTTATATGATAACCTATTGATAACCACAGGTTCCCTGATCTTATAAACATGTAAGCAGTAAAAAGTCCGAATAGGAAAAGGTTAACGTAACTGAAAATGCTTATACCCGAATTCATGGAGTGCATAAGAGCAAAGATTATTGCTGACACTATGGCTGGCACCCACTTATTTCCCGTTTGTTTTAATACCGTCATGCAATAGCCTCTAGCAAACATCTCTTCATTTATTCCAACAAAGATAAATAAAATCAATCCATTTAATAAAGACATATTGAAATTAGGTTTGGAGAAGGGATTAAGCATAGTGATATGTCCAGTGGCTAAAAGGATTGCAAAAACAGCAGTAAGTGAAATGGCTCCTAATAATAAGCCTTTAAGTAAATCCTTATAGCCATGCTTTAGATTAATAAACCCAATATATCGAATAGGCTTCTTATCAAATACCTTCCAAAACAAAACAACTGAAAAAATCATGGAAGAACACTGTAGAATATTACCGATTGTCCTAAAGGCACTATCAATTGATAAAGAAGTTTTTCCGTAAACGGAAATATCATGAAGGGACATATGCTTTGCTGCTGCTAGATATAATATAAAGATAAGCTGGAATAGTATAGCAGTTACAAGTGTCACAGCAAAAAATGTAGCAAGAGTTGCGGTTATTTTCCAGCCTGAACGCACTTGAGAGTTTTTGTTTACAAATATACCTTTCAATTTTAAACCTCCTGATTATAATAAAATCTTGTAGTAAACCTATTATATAAAATAAAGGAGAGTCAGTAAAGAACTCTCCTCCATTTTTGGTAATAGTTATATAAGTTTTCGAAGGGGTTAGAATAAAGTGAATTAGCACATTTAAATAGACTATTCAACAATTTCCCATATGTTCTTGCCTTCTTTAATATAACCGTATTCTATTATGTCATTGTCTATGGTTTCATTCTGTCTATTAAAATAGGACATTGGTATTGCAACCTCTAAAGAACCTAATGTATATATCTTTCCTTTAAGGTATTCTTTTTTCATTTTATTGAAGTCATGCACAAGTCTTATTCCTAAATTGGTATCGCAGCAATAAGTAGCTCTCCAGAAGTCAGTTGATGTTACTGATTCCTTTAATCTAACTTTTACTTCTCTATAAGCCATACAAATCCCTCCCGTTTAACTTGTACTAGGGGTGAGAACTATATAATTCCCGCCCATATATTATAAAGGTAATAAATAGAAGTGTTTAGCTAATATTTACTACCTTTATAATATTATAACACTACATAATACGCAATATAACATACCTAAATTACAGTTCAAATTGTTAATATAAAACGATTTCGTTGAATTATCAAAATATTTCCATGAAACTACTAAAAAAATAATGATAACGTTACATATATATAAGATTATCATGCAAAGCTATGAAAAATTATAAGTATGTTATTACATAAATAAGGTGGTTGAATACTAATTAACAACTTAAAAAAGGAATTTATAAACTATCCAGTTTTATGGATAAGCTATAAATCCCATATTTTAATGCTTATTCTGCTCTGGATTTTAAGGCGTCAGTCATAGAAATTTTGTTAACCTTTTTTTTGCTTAAGGCTTTTGAAATCTCATAAGTAAGGTAAATAATTATGAATCCTAAAAGCAGATATATATAGTCAATTCTTACAGGGAAGGATATATTCATATCTTTGGTTACCGAATTAAATAAGGCAGTCATGGAGCCTAAAAGCAGCGGTACTCCAACGATATATCCTAAAATTACTGTAATAGCAGAGCTGTTTAATACTAGTGAGTACACCTCTCTCTTTCTATAGCCTAAAACCTTCATAAGAGAAATATTATCTTTATTCTCTTCTATTATTAAGGAAGTAACAACATATATAACTATTAACCCTATGATAAAGGACATAAAAGCAATGCTGCCAACATAGGCTTGAAGAGGTTTTGTCATAGTATCAAAGGATTTTTTGAAATCATCTATACTTGCAGTAGCTAATAATTTATTTTGAGGTATATCAAGCTTAATACTGCTCCATAGTCCCATATAGCTGTCCTTTGGTAGATTAAGCAAGCTATTGAATTTTGAAAGAGGCATATAAATGCTTTCGCCAACATAGGTTTCAGCTATACTGTCTATGGTTATATTGTATTCTCTTGAATCAAGTTTATTAATTGCAGTGATAGTATCACCAGGCTTTATTTTTAATTTGTCTGCACGAGGCCTTGTAATAATAACTTGATCTGTACTTAATTTCTTCCCTGATTTATCTTTAAGGGCAATATATTTAGAATCTAAAGTTATACCGTTAACTGAAAAACTTATTTTACTATCTGACTTTAAGGTGAAAGGAGATAGTGAGAAAGCTTCACCTTCAGTAGGGGTTCCTGTATGCAGTGAATTAAAATTATATTGATATTGATACTGATAGGTAGCTTCATAGGTGTCTTTCATTAAAAAATCTATAGAGCTCTTTGAAGCAAAACCTAAAAGCAGCAGCATGGTAGCCAAAGAAACTCCAAGTAATAGAAATAAGCTTCTTGGTATACTCCTAAGCTGTTCTCGTATTCTAAATTTAGTTGAAAACTTAAATCTATCTAATTTCACATGTCTTTCAATAAAGCTCACCTTATGATTATCTTTTCCTCCTCTCATGAGTTCCAGTGGAGAAGATTTAAGTGCTTTGTTTATTACAAGATATCCAGAAATAGTTAAGAAAATAGTAGGTAATACTATGCTAAGAATTATATATTTTGCATTAAAGTCTACAGACTCTATTGGCATATTAAAATAGCTTACCATATAATTTAGCATCGGTCTTAAAGTAAGAGCACCTAGTATTGTTCCAACTATACCGCCTATGACAGCTATGGATAGGGAATAGGTGAGATAATGCTTCATTATTTCTTTTCTCTTATAGCCCAGGGCATACATAGTTCCTATGATTACAGCTTCTCTTTGCAGCATTCTCCACATAACTATTCCAGTTAATATACAGGTAAGCAGCAAAATAGCTATAGGCATAGATGAACTCACTTTATTTATACTATCAAGCTTTGCAGTTACAAAGCTTACCCTTGGGTTTTCGCTTATATTAGACCATTGAAGAATAATAAGATTCTTACTTTTTAAATAATCCTTAAGCTGTAATATTTTATTATCTAGGTTACTGCTGTCATTAAATCTAATAGAGTAAAATACATTTCCGTTATTAAGTGCGTTAAAATCAGCGCTTCTTATTACAGCTATTCCAAAGCTTTTTGGATCGTTCATCAAATCAGTGTCAGATTTTAAAGGGTAAATATAATTAGGAAGTGACATAAAACCAGCTATTTTAAAATCTTTATTATATAAGGTGACAATGCCTCCAACCTTAAGCTTATTAGCTTTTGCATAGGCAGGATCAATAAGAATATCATTGCTGCTAAGTTTTGTTCCTTCAATAATTGCCGGAATGTTTACTTTAGTATTTTCACTAAATATTCTTAAGGTAGTATCTTTTGAAACAGGGTAATCAATAGAACCAGCTTCTTCAATCTTCATATTAAATCTAGACTCTATTGCATTTAGGTTGTTAAGCTTTTTATCTGAAATAAAGCTGGCATCTTCCTGTGAATAGTTCTCTTCAAAGGAGTTGACCAAGGTAGACATATTGCTGGAAAGCAGATTAAACATAGTATAAAGTAAGCAGCTAAAAATAATAAGGAATAGAGCACCTAGGTACTGAGATTTGTTCTCCAGCATGGTTCTTGTAATCTTTTTATTTATTACCATTACCACTCAATCCTTTCTGCAGGCATAATTGTTTTATTTATCACTTGTTCTACAATTTCGCCGCTTCTCACTCTGTAAACTCTATTTGCCATTGCGCTTATAGCGCTATTGTGTGTAATCATTAGTATAGTAGTGCCATAATCTTTATTAATTTGCTGTAACAGCTTTAGTATTTCTCTAGAAGTGGCAAAATCAAGTGCTCCAGTCGGTTCATCACATAAAAGCAGCTTTGGATTTTTAACTATAGCTCTTGCAATAGATACCCTTTGCTGTTCACCACCGCTTAATTCCTTTGGAAATCTATGCTTTTTATCATACATACCAACTGCCTTTAATATATCATCTGTATTTAAAGGAGATTTACTGATATTTGAAACTACTTCAATATTTTCTCCAACAGTAAGGTTAGGTATTAGATTGTAAAATTGAAATATGAAGCCTACGTTATCTCTTCTGTAATCAGTAAGTTGTTTGTCACTAAGCTTAGTAACCTGGATATTATCTACTAATACTTCACCGGAGTCACTTCTATCAATTCCGCCAATAACGTTAAGCAGGGTAGACTTACCAGAACCTGATGGTCCTAAAATAACTCCTATTTCACCTTTTTCTAAAGCCATGTTAACGCCTTTTAATACCTGAGTTTTAACTTCTCCTGTGGTATAGCTCTTTTTTAGATTCTCGACTTTAATAAACATACTATTTTGCCCCCATTCCATTTTTAAGTAAATCCATCATAGTTTTAATTTCATTTTCAAAGGCTTCGAAGTCTTCATCCATGATATCTTCTCCTTTGGCCCTTGCTTTATTCATCATGTATTCTTTAAATTTTAAGGAAGCTCCAGTCATAAATAGTGATAGCAGATTATTGTCTATATCCTTTCTGATGGAGCCATTATCCTTACCCTCCTGTATAAGCTTAATCAAATAATCATCTGAAACCTTCATCATGTAAGCTATTGATTCATCCGTTACTCCAGGATATTTGCCTAGAAATACATCTTGTATAAAAATAACAAGATCTCGCTCATCTCTTAATTGAACCCATATTTCTTTGGAATTCTGATAAAAATAATCGAAAAAATTCATCTCCTTATTGGTGAATTCTATGTAGTTGTTATATTTTTTCGTTATAAACTCTAAGGACCATCTAACAGCAAATAAAAACAGTTCTCTTTTGTTTTCAAAATATTGGTACATGCTGCCTTTGGCAACACCAGCATTTTTAGCTATGATACCTATATTTGCTTTTTCGAAGCCATGCAATATAAATTCATTGATGGCAGCTCTCATCACCTTCTCTTGTTTTTCTTCGTTAAGATTAAAAAACGTTTCCTTTGGCATAATATCACTCCTTGAAATTTGCAGCTAATAAACTAAAATATATAATATGACTTGATAGTAATATGACTCTTGAGTCATATTATAGTGGTTTGATTTTTGAAAGTCAATATATGTTAGAATTTAAATGGTTTGAGAATATAATATGATTATTTGAGATATGTGATGTTTCATAAACATTTCTATGGAATATAATAAAATAGGGTGATGATTAAATGAATAAAACTGAGGATGACAATGCAGATGAAAGTGAAAAGAGTACTATTTTTCAAGATATTCAGTTAACCAATGAGACTATTTTATCAATTTTAATTTTTGTCCCAGCGTTAATATTAACATTGATGTCTAGTTTGTTAACAAAGAGGATATTGGTAGGTAGCTTAAATAACATTAATATAGAAGCTTCTCCTACACCATCACAACTTTCAGTTGCAGCTGGTAAGCTAATTTTAATAGGTTTGATTGTAGCAGGAGATGTGGCATATAAGAGATTCATTCAAAAATCCCAACAAAATTTAGAACAAAATGAACTTGAGCCGTATAGAATATTTCTTTTTGTAGCTGTAATCAGGATAATTGTCTCTGCCCTCGCACTCTTTGCAACTACAGAAGTTGCTCAAATATCAGAAATTAAGATAACTCAAGAAGTATAATAATATTATTAGTCAGGAAGAAAATAGATTATAAACCTTAGTCTAATCTTGATATTTTTAAACAACTAATGCCACGGGATATTCCCGTGGTCCTTAAAGGATAATATATCAGTAGAGAAAATGTAAGGTTTGGAATTAACTACAAAAGTGATTTTTGTCGATAAATACATTAAAATGTCTGTAAAACCTTGAATACTGGAATATATTGATGTAATATGTCTATTGTGGTAAAATTATGTTAAAAAGTATATAATATAGAATAGGAGATGATAATTTGATATCACAGTCAGATGTAAAATTATTTAAGATTTTTGCTGAACTTCAGGTCAATCAAATTCTTGGTGGAGCCATGTATTTTATAGTTGAAGATAATATTATAACCTGGAGTACAGCTTCGGAAGGTTTAGACATAGAAGCGCTTAAGGTGGGGAAGGCTATTAGTCCTGAAAGCTGTACATATCAAGCAATTAAACAAAAGAAAACTACAAATATGAAAATATCGAGAACAGTTTATGGAATACGGTTTTCTGCAACATCAATACCTGTTGTGAATGAGGCAAACGAAGTAACAGGAGCTGTAACCATACTTTTTCCTCGTTTGCATCCTATAGCCTTTGCATTTGATAAATTTGCACCAATTTTAGCTAACATGTTTCCTGAAGGGGTATTCCTCTATGTTACTGATTTAAACAAGTGTATAGCTAGACAAGGGTCAAAAAAATTTGATATTGAAGATTTTACTCTTGGATATGAGTTAGAGGAAAGTGATATAGCTTGGAAGACAATAAGAAATAAACAAGTTAACACTACTGAGATTGAAGCAGGAAGTTGGGGTGAGATGCCCATAATGGTATTGTGTTGTCCTTTATTGGATGAAGATAATGCGGATGAAATAGTAGGAACAATGGGAATTGTTTTGCCTAAGGGAGCAGCTGCACAGCTTAGAAGTGTATCTACTAATCTTGACAGCGGATTAAATGGGGTTTCAGCAGCTGTAGAGCAGTTAGCAGTTGCTGCATCTGAGATTCACAATAATGAAAAGGAACTAAATGCAAACATTAGAGAGATTCATAAATTATCTGAAAGTATTAATGAACTGTCACAGCTAATTAAAGAAATTGCTGACCAAACTAAGATGCTGGGGTTGAATGCTTCCATAGAAGCTGCAAGAGCTGGAGAGATAGGTCGTGGTTTTAATGTAGTTGCAGCAGAGATAAGAAAATTATCAGAGGAATCCAAGAACACTGTACCTAAAATTAGAGAACTAACGAATCATATAACAGAAAAGGTTGATAAAGCTATAAAAATGAGCACCATTAATCTAGAAGCCAGTCAAGAACAGTCTGCTGCCACTCAAGAAATTACTGCCAGTATTGAAGAAATGACAGTAATGTCAGAAGAATTAAGTCAACTCTCAAGCAATATTTAAGATCCTAATCATTAATAATAAATTACCCGATTATTCAGAGAAAAGGCACACCTAATTTTTTGGTGTGTTTTTTGCTGTTAAATATAAATATGTGGTAATAAAATTCATTTCAACAAAAATGTAATATTCAGTATTCATATGTATGGAAGCTTAATCTCATGGGCAAGCCTTGTAAGAAATAACATGTGGTAATACCTTATTTCACTAAGATAAACTTATATAATAGCTTAACCATTTAATTTTAATATATAAAAAGGGGTCTTTTATTTAGCTGCTGTGACTGATTTTGCTATTCATGGAAATATTCTATGGAGTTGCTGCATACTATATAAGTACGTTAATAGCTAAAATGACAATATAAAACAAGTAATATATGGGGTGGGTTGTTATGGAATTAAAAAAAATAATGATATTTGCATACGATATAAATCCATTATTAGGCTCTGAAGCGGGGGTTGCATATAAATGGGTAAAAATTATATCCAAGTATTATTATGTTGAACTTGTTACAGATAGTAAACACAAAAATGCTTTATTAAAATGCCCCTTGGAGAATGTTAATTACAATTTTATAGAGCTGAAGGGAATTTTATGTCGTATCTTAAGAAAGCTAAAGCTTTATAATGTTCTAAATTTAATATTTATCAGTAAGACCAAAAATGATATTTTGAAAAGAAAGCTTTCTATTGATAAAATTAAATTAATACATTGCTTAAACCCAGCGGGAATTCATTCATTTAATGATTTGTACAAATTGGGTATCCCTGTTGTAATAGGGCCTTTGGGAGGAGCGTTGCTATTACCTGATGGCTTCAAAAGATACCAGAGCATAAAAAATATTTTAAGAGATGCATATTATAATTATATTAAGCTTTTTAGCAGCTGGAGAAATTATTATGTTAATTCGAAAAAAGTTATTATCGGAACCCAACATTTATCGCAGCAATTACCCCTGGAATGTATACATAAGACAACAGTATTATTTGATACTACAGTTGATACTGAGATATTCTATCCTAAGATAAGGGATAATTCTAACAAAATAGTTATATTATATTGCGGTAGATTAGAGCTTGAAAAGGGATGCATGCTTCTGCTAGAGGCTTTTAAGAATTTAAGGAATAAAGGTTATTTCAATATAAGATTGGATATGCTAGGAAGTGGAAAGAGATATTCGGAAATAGAAAGGTTCATTAAAAAGAATTCATTAGATGAGTGCGTTAACTGCATTGGAGCTGTAAGTCATGATAAAATCCCAGAATATATGCAAAATTCCCATATATTCTGCCTTCCAACTCTAAGAGAACCGGGTGGTACAGTAATCCTAGAGGCAATGTCTTGTGAGCTGCCAATTGTCACAACAAATTATGGAGGACCAGCCTTTAGTGTAAATAAGGATTGTGGCATAAAGATTGAGCCTAAAAGCTTTGATACATTTATTGAAGACTTAACCAGCGCATTGGAATATTTAATAAATAACGAAGATGTTAGATTAGCCATGGGAGAGAAGGGAAGAAGAAGGATTATTGAGGAGTTTTCTGTAAAAGCTTTAGAGAACAAAATAAAAAATTTATATAATGATGTAGTTGGATAGAAGAATACATGATAAATTAAACATTTAATAAAAAGAAACTGTAGTTAGCTTTGTATAAGTTACAAATTTAACTACAGTTTATTGGTTTAGTTTGTACTATATATTTGCAGCTTAAAAAGTTAACAGGTTTTCACTAATGAGGAGCTTATCTAAATTATCAACAAGTTCTTTGATTTCTTCTAGTATTCCAATTTCAGCGCAAGAACATTTTAATAGTATATTCCTTATATTTTTCTCCATATTAACAGGAAGCTTACTACAGTTGTTATCAATAAATCTTAATAGTTTCTTTTCTCCAGGATGTCTAATTTCATTAACTGCAAAAATAATATCAAAATAACTAGCCAGCATTGCAGAAGTTCTATGATTTACACTGACCACATCATCTCTTTTTATGGCTTTTTCGATTTGGTAATAATAAGAAGACATATTTTTTCGCAGAATAGGATAGTTTTTAGCTATAATATTTTTCTTTAGCTCAATTGGATATGATCTTTTATATTTTTCCTGAATCATAGAAAGTTCTCCATGTTTGTCATAAACTACTTTTGAATCAACTACATTATGCCAAAAGCAGGTTGTATAGCCAACCGAAGCGTCACATTTATCCAGTACTCCTTCTAAATAATCTTTTATCCACTTTATATCCAGATATATAATATCTATTCCTATCTCCGACCCCTTTAACTTCCATTCATCTCCAGGACCCCAAAATTGATTGTCAATTTCCATATAATCAGCGAATTCTTTTGCAATTTCTTCTCTGTAGTGTGGAGGGATTTCTTTTGTGATATATACGTCTATATCAATATCAGAATTATTATCCTCTGTATTGAAGGCAGTTGAACCAGCCAAAGTTATTCCAACCACTTGTTCAAATTTAGTAAATTTCTTAATGATCTGCTCTATGATTTCTTTTTTATTCATTACTTTCATCCCCTTGATATTAATAATATTAATACATTTATTGTAGGCAAAAAAAGGGATATAATAAATACATATTTTATCCTAAATTTGTACTATTTTATCTTTTTCAATGTAAGATTCGGAGATTGAGGATAACAAATAATTTGAAACGCAATAGGTAAGAGTTAAAAATAATATTCTTGTGAAAGAAATATAAAAGGTGATGAATCCAGTTTGTTATTAATTTTGCATTTTATTTAATAAAAGTAAAGTAAAAGTCAGAATAATCTGAATAAGTGTTTGATTTATATGTTTACTTATATTAATATGATAATATAGCAGAATTAAATGGGCGGAATAATACTAGGGGCTGGGGTTGGATTAATAATTAGGAAGGGTGGTTCCTTAGATGGAACAGAGATTATCGCAATAATTTTAGACAAAAGAATTAATTTTTCTATTGGTAAGATAGTAATGTTTTTTAATTTATTTATATTAAGCAGTGCAGGATTTATCTAATAGACTTTATCATTTGGGGGCAAGATTATGAGAGCATATAGAGAGAATAAAAACATAGGAAATGACTATATTCCACTGAGAATATACGATATATCCATAGATAAATATAATGTTGTTAAAGTAGAAAGCTTTTCTGGCTTTGGAAAAGATATTGAAAATGAGGTTTGTAATTTTCCATCCTCAGTTCCACACTATCACTCCTATATGGAAATTATTTATGTCGTAGAAGGTGTCGCTAATATGCAGGTAAACAATCAATATATTAGTTTGGAAAAAGGTAATATAATGCTTATAGGAAGTAATGAAATACATTATCTTTCTGGAGAGTGCAGGCACATTGTATTAAATATTGATCCTATGACAATTCACCAAATAAAAGATTATCATGAGGATATTTTTCCAAAAGAACTAGAGGGAAAGTGGATAAAGAAAACCGAATATATATATAGTTATATAACAAATTGTATAGATAAAGTTTTAAAGTTCTACAGAGAAAAGCCAGAGGGGTATACCTTAATGATTATTGGATTAATATATGAACTTTTAGGCAATGTACAAAACCATTCCAAAAGATATAGTACAAGTTCTAATGGAGATTTAGCTATTAAAAAAGAGGATTTGAAAAGGCTTAACACCATAATAGATTATATAAATGGAAACTATAGTGATGAAATTTCCATAGAGGATATATGCTCTGTAGTTAATTTAACACCTAATTATTTTTGTAGATTTTTTAAAAAGAACATGGGAAAAACTTTTTTTGAATATTTAAATTATTATAGATGTTCTCAAGCAGAAATACTCTTGAATTCCACGGATAAGTCTATTACTGAGATTTCAAATTTAGTTGGCTTTTCTAGTGTTAGTTATTTTGATAAAGTATATAAGAAGTTAAAAGGATATCCTCCTTCTTTTGACAAGAGAGGGTTAGACGTAAGAATGGCATAAATTTAAGATTGTCCACATTATTTTGATAATAAGAACCCATATAGGTATAGTTTCAACCAAATTTTACCTATATGGGTTCTTTTTTATTTTTATAAAGTTGTTTATATCACAAATTACGTAATAAATAAGTGGACAAATTGTTATTAATGATAATTTATTCATATATTTAGGCAGGTGGAAATATAAATATAAACATATGAATAAATGGTGCTGCAGAAATAGAAACTTGAGAATTGTTTTTTAGTATTAAAGAGTGGAGATATGTAGTTATGAGAAGTAGAAGTATTGATACAATAGATAAGTTTAAATTTATAGCCTTAGCCAGTATAATAATTTGTTTATTAATTTCTATAATGGTAAATTCAAAGAAGGCAATCATGACTGAAGGAATCTTATTAAGCGGCGTCTTATTAATCTTAATTAAGCCTAATAAGCATCCCATTAGGCTGATATATGCACAGATTATTTATAATAGTATTGTAAAGTTTGGAATATCATGTCTTCACCTTCCAAGCAGCGCAAACTACATTACAGATATACTTACTTTTCTAATTTTAGTAGAAGCTTTAATTCATTTGCCAAGCAAAAAGATTAAAGGTTATATATGGTTGCCATGTTTTGTAATACTTACACTTTTTTTGATTACCATTACAGGGTTCATAGTTAATAGCCAATCTATTGCGCTGTATTTCTGGGGTGTTAGGAATAACTTTCGAATGTATATTTTTTTTCTTGGCTGCGTCGTTTTGTTAAAGAAAAAAGATATCGATGGCATATTTAAGGTATTGCTGTTGATTTCCATATTTAACACTTTGTTTGTTACAGTACAATATTTTAAATTTGGTATAGAACAAGATTATTTAGGGGGAGTGTTTGGAACTAGTAAAGGAGTAAATGCTTTCGAAAACATATTTATGTGTGTTATATGTATAGTAACAATAGTTCAATTTTTATATAAGAAAATAACCGCTGTACTAATGCTGGCTGTAGTTTTTTCTAGTGTATATATAGCTGCTTTAAGCGAATTGAAAATGTTTTTTGTTGAGTTGGCTATTATTGTAGTATGTGTAGTAATATTAAATAAAACAAGTAAAAAGACAATTTTACTGGTACTTGGGTGCGTTCTTTCGATTTATGTGGGAACACAGTGCCTTTACCAGATTTTTCCTCACTCAAAAAATTATTTTAGTGTAAAAAACATAATAGCAGCTAATAACACTTATTCAAGTGCTACAGACTTGGGGAGGCTTACCGCAACTAAAACTGTTAGCAATATGTTTTTAAATCATAATAAATTAAAGTATCTTTTTGGGCTTGGAATGGGCAGTGCGGAGACCTCACAAATCTCCATATTTAATAGTAAATTTTTTAATGAATATGGTGATACACTGCATTATACTTGGTTATCAAGTGCTTTCATGCTAATAGAGAATGGTTGGTCAGGTTTAATTATTTATTTAGTATTTTTCATTGTCATCTTTGGTTTGGGGTTTAAAATTAGAAACCTTAATAAGCAAGTTATGGATTATTGCATAATGACCCAAATTTTTGCTGTATTATGTTGCGTAATCGTATTTTATAATTCCTCATTGAGAATGGAAGCTGGATACTACGCTTATTTTATGCTATCTATACCATTTGCCCTAAGTAATAAGGAGATTTTAAAAAATGATCATTAAGTTCTTTTATATTTATATACGCACAAATAGATATAAAACAAAAATTAATTTTTAATTAAAGGGTGGGATTGAATGATACCAAGTGTAAGTATTATTATACCAATTTATAACGTTGAAAAATTACTAAGAAGATGTATTGATTCGGTATTGGAACAAACACTTGCAAACATAGAAATTATATTAGTAGAGGATGGCTCACCTGATAACTGTAGTGATATATGTGATGAGTATAAAAAAAAAGATACTAGGATAAAGGTAATTCATAAAAAAAATGGAGGGTTATCAAGTGCAAGGAATGCAGGAGTAAAAATTGCTACAGGAGAATATATAGGTTTCGTTGATTCTGATGACTGGATAGAGAAAGATATGTATCAAAAATTATTTGAAGCAGCTGCTTCAACAAACTCTGATATTGTCAAATGTGGTTTTAATGTTCTTCAGAATAATAAGATTATTAATAGTGTTATTCCAGAGCTTCCTAAGGGAATCTATGAACAGAAAGAAATTATGAATAAACTTTTTCCAGGCACAATTTCTCCACAATATTTATTTTCGAATAAAAATAAACATGTAATAGCTAGTGCATGGTCTCATATTTATAAAAAAGAATTTTATGATAATAATAATTTAACCTTTATTTCAGAAAAAGAGATACTTAGTGAGGATTTTGTTTTTAACTTTCAAGCTTACCTAAAAGCAAATAGAATTAGTATAATTGAAGATAAATTATATAACTATGATATTAGAATAGACTCATTGTCACATTGTTATCGTACAGATTTATATAAGAGAAAATTGAATTTTTATAATTGTTTTTATAGATGCCTAAGTGAAAATAAACTAATTGATAAATATGAGGATAGACTTGATTATCAATATATATCGAACATGTTCGAATGTCTAATTAACGAATGTTATGCAGCAAATAAAATAAAATTGTCACATAAAATTAAAAATATGAACAATATTTTATCTGATAATCATTTAAAAGAGTTATTAATAAAATGTTCTACTAAGGACATGCATTTAAAGGGGAAGATAATTATATTTTTAATGAAGAATAGATATTCATTATTATTTTTTATAATTTATAAATTACAAAGGATATTCAAGAAGATTAATGTGTAATTTAGCAAAATGAATGCAGAAGTTAGATATATTGCATAGGTGACTAGTATAGCGTAATTTCGAGTTCATAATAGGGGGAATTCTTATGCATATAAAATTAAGTATAATAGTTCCGGTTTATAATGTAGAGAAGTATATACATAGATGTATAGATTCTATATTAGAACAAACCTTTACAGATTTTGAGTTGATACTTGTTGATGATGGTTCTTTAGATAATAGTGGGAGAATTTGTAATGGGTATGCTGGATTCGATTCAAGAATTAAAGTAATACACAAAAAAAATGGAGGGCTAAGCTCTGCCAGGAATGCAGGTTTGGATATTGCCCAAGGGGAATATATAGGTTTTGTTGATAGTGATGATTGGATTGAAAAAGATATGTATGAATCATTATACAATGCTATGCTAAAATATGATGCGGATGTAACAATATGCGGAAGATTTGTGGTAAAAAGAGATGAAATTACAGCTATTTCTGATAGTGAGGAAGTTCAAGTATTTAATAGATTTGAAGCTTTATACGAATTAATTCTTGACGATATAAATAAAATTAATAATTTTGCATGGGATAAACTTTACAAGAAGGAGTTATTTAAAGATATTAGATTTCCAGAAGGAAGATATTTTGAAGATATATTTACTGCATACAAAATTTTATTAGCAGCCAACAAAATTGTTCACATAAAAAGTCCCAAATACTATTACTTTCAGAGAGAGGATAGCATTTGCAGATTACTTACTTTTAAAAAAAGCTATGATATTTATCTGGGATGGAGTGAATGTCTTACAAATGTAAAACGCTTTTATCCACTGTTGTCTGAAATATGTAATGAGAAAATAGTTAATAAACAATATTCATGCTTATGTAGTATGTTGACATCCATTGATAAGGATGAACACCTATGTGAAATTAATGAAGTTTCATTAGAATTAAGAGAAAATTATTTCTATCTTAGACACAGGGGGAATTTGGATATTAAGATTAGATTATGGATGATTCTATCATCTATAAACTTAAATTTATGTTATAAGATATACCTTCAATACAAAAGCTTTGGCATAATAAGTAAATTAAAGATATGGCTATAAAGAATCAAATAAAAATTGGAATAAGCTTAACAAGGTAACATTTATTGAAACAATTAAATCCATTAATTGTCAAATAAGTGTATTTTTTTATTGTAAGATTACTTTGACATCAAATATATAAAAAAATGAACAAATAAATTGGTAATTAACACAATTTATTAATATATTTAGGCGAGGATTAATATAAATATTAAGGAGAGCAATAGTATTTATGTAATTTTATATTGGGATATGGGTAAAGGGGGATAGATAAATGGATAATGATATGGCTTTTCAAGTCAACGAACTAAAAAACATTATAAAAAGACGTAAATGGGCTATGGTGGGTATTATTGTATTTTCAACCATAATTATGACTGCAGTAGGTTTATATAAGTTCAACAATGATTATACAACTTTAACAAACTTAATCGTAATGAAGGCAACCGATATAAATGATAGTAATTCTCAAAGTAATGAAATTTTAGCGGATGCAGATCTTATGCAAACCTATAGTTCTATAGCATATTCTTATAAAGTTATAGATAAGGCTAGTAATAAATTAAACGGAATAATACCTCCCGGTGAAATAGAAAAATCTTTTACTGTTAATGTTGATGATAAGACTCCTATATTAACGATAACAGTAAAAGGTAACAACCAACAAAAGGTATTAAGTGAGGTAACTGCAATATCTGATTCATTTACAGAAGAAGCAGAAAGCCTGTACCCATCCATGAAAATAAAAATATTAACGCAGCCAAGAGAAATTGAAAAATCACGATTAGGTACAGTATGGGCTAGTACCATAATTGGGCTCTTTGGAGGTATAGTAGTTTCTATATTTATCACAATTCTTATAGAATACCTAGATACTACCATAAGAACAGAAGAAGATATTGAAAAGTATTTTGGGGTAATTGTAATAGGAACCATACCTAATCATGCATAATACAACTCATTTACAAGCATTTTTGAATTTAGTGGGGTGATAGTAATGGATGAGTCAAAAATAATATACTCAAATGATCCTAAATCACTAGGTGCGGAAGCTTATAAGGTGCTGAAGAAAAATATTCGGCTTTTATCTTTAGATAAAGAAGTCAAAATTATTATGGTAGCAAGTGCTGGAGCTAAAGAAGGCAGAACTACTATAGCATCAAACCTTTCATCAGCTATGGCGGAAGCTGGGAAGAAGGTAATACTTATAGATTGTGATGAGAGACAGCCCAATGTGCAAGAACTGTTTAATATACAAAATGAAGTAGGCCTGTCAGATATTCTAGCTGGAAAAGAAGAATTTGATGAGAATTTGTATGGAATTGAGGGGGGAAAACCATATGTACTTACTTCAGGAAGTAAACTGAGTAATTATGAGGAGCTTTTAGATTCAGATGGTTTAAAAAGTTTTTTAGAGGATTTAAGACAAAGCTTTGATTATATTATAATTGATACTCCACCAACAACAACAGCAGCAGACGCTCAGATAATAGCCAGATATGTAGATGGATGTATTTATGTAGTGAGAGCAGGAAAATTTGACAGAGTAACCATTGCCAAGGGACAAAAGCTGCTTGAAGCTGCTGGCGCAAATATTTTAGGTTTTGTATTAAATAGGTTTGAGGAAAAGAAGAAGTTTTTTTCAGAGTTTAAGTTAAGAAGAAAAAAGGATCCAAAGGTATGAGAATTTTAATAGCTAATTATAGATATTTTATCTCTGGTGGACCTGAAATATATATGTTTAACATAAAGAAGCTTTTTGAGAATAAAGGGCATCAGGTTGTACCATTTTCGGTTAAATATAGGATGAATGTAAAAACTGAGTATGATAAATACTTTATAGAACCCATTGGTGGAGAAGATAAGGTATATTTTAGTGAATATAAGATGTCACCTAAATTAATCATACAGTTAATTGGAAGAAGTTTCTATTCCTTTGAGGCAAAGCAGGCTTTTTATACCGAAATAATTAATGAGAAAATAGATGCAGTCTATATATTGCATCATGTCAATAAAATATCACCCAGCATAATAAATGCAGCAAAAAAAGCAAATAAAAAGGTAATTGTTAGATTATCAGACTTTTTTCTTTTATGCCCAAGGTTTGATTTTCTGAGAAATGGTGACATATGTGAAGCTTGTCTTAAAGGTAGTTTATTTAATGCCATAAGGAATAAATGTGTTCAAAATTCTTTTGCAGCTACAACTATTCGTACATTTTCAATGTACTTTCATAGATTAATAAAAATATATGATAAGGTTGATTATTTCGTGACTCCTTCAAATATACTTAGAGAAAAATTAATTGAATATGGATTTGATAGAGAGAAAATAGCTCATATCCCTACCTTTATAGATTCATCAAATATAACTCCATCATACCAAAGTAAGGATTATATTTTGTATTTTGGAAGGATAAGCAAGGAAAAAGGTGTGGAATATTTAATTAGAGCTTTTAAGGATATAAAGGACAAAGATCTTAAATTGTATATAGTTGGTCATTCAAACGATGGAGAGATTGATAAGTTGAAAGAACTGGTAGAAAAAGAAAAAATTAAAAATGTTATATTTACAGGAAAAAAAAATGGCGAAGAATTAGCTAATCTCATTAAGGATGCAAGGTTCGTTGTTTTACCATCAATATGGTATGACAATATGCCAAACGTATTATTAGAAAGCTTTTGTTATGGCAAACCAGTTATCGCTTCCAATATCGGGTGCTTTCCAGAGGTAATCGATAATGGAAAGAACGGTTTGCTATTTGAAATGAAAAATATAGAAGATTTAAGAGATAAAATTGATTTTTTAAATAGCAGACCAGACATTATTGAGGAATACGGTAAGAATGCAAGAAAAAAAGTTGAGAATAGGTACAATTCAGAAAATCATTATAATCAATTAATCAATCTTCTTAAGCAGTAAGTAATTTTAAAGGATGGTTTTTCATGTTCAAAAGAAGTTTGTATGGATCAATAATTATAACATATAGATGCAATGCAAGATGTAACATGTGTGATTGTTATAAAGATCCATCGAAGCCTAGTGATGAGATAGGTTTGGATGTAATAAGAAAATTACCACAAATGGCCTTCACAAATATTACAGGGGGAGAACCCTTTACCAGATTAGATATTTCAGATATTGTCGAGGAATTATATAAGAAAACTAATAGAATAGTTATTTCTACAAATGGTTCCTATCCAGAAAGAATAATAGAATTATGCAAAAAATATCCCAATATAGGTATCAGGATAAGCATAGAGGGACTTCAAGAAACAAATGATAAAATAAGAGGTTTAAAGGATGGGTTTAAAAATGGGTATGAAACTCTTACAAGACTTGTTGAAATGAAGCATAAAGATGTTGGTTTTGGTATGACTGTTCAAGATATGAACTGCAAAGACTTACTGGAGCTGTATAAGATAGCTGATGATTATAATATGGAATTTGCTACTGCAACACTTCACAATTCTTTTTATTTTAGAAAAACAGATAATAAAATTGAAGATAAATTGATGGTGTCTAGGGAATTTGAAAAATTGATAAATGAATTACTTAAATCTAAGTCACCTAAAAAGTGGTTTAGAGCATACTTTAATCACGGCCTAATAAACTACATTTATGATCATCCTAGGTTACTACCCTGTGGTATGGCCAGTAATGGATTCTTTGTAGATCCTTTTGGTAATGTATTGCCTTGCAATGGCTCTAAGGAACCTTTGTCTATGGGCAATTTAAATAATCAGAGCTTTGAGGAAATATGGAACTCAGAGAAAGCACAAGAGGTAAGAAACAAAGTAAATAATTGTGAAAAAAATTGTTGGATGATTGGAAGTGCAGCTCCAGCTATGAAACAAAAAATATGGAAACCAGCTGCATGGGTCATAAAACATAAAATAAAAGGTAAATACTCCATAAGCGATAGTAATTTTATAGAGGATGTATAAAGTGTGAAAATTGCTATGATTGGTCAGAAGGGTATACCAGCAAAAGATGGTGGTGTTGAAAGGCATGTAGAGGAGATAGCTACTCGGCTTGCACAGCAAAAACATGAAATAACAGTATACTGTCGAAGTACCTATATGAACAATGAAATAGATGTATATAAAGGAGTAAATTTAAAAAACATTAAAACAATAGATAACAAGAATTTAGATGCAATTGTATATACCTTTAAGTCAACTATGGATGCATTGAATAAAGGCTTTGATGCATTTCATTATCATGCTATAGGACCGGCTTCTCTTTGTTTTATTCCTTCATTGAAAAAGAAAAAGGTAATAGTAACAGTCCACGGTCTTGACTGGCAGAGAGCAAAATGGGGGAAGTTTGCTAAGTTATACTTGAAATTTGGTGAATACATGACAGGAAAATATGCCACAAAAATTATATCAGTATCGGAAAATTTAAGAGAATATTTTATAGAAAAATATCATAGAAAAGAAGAAGATGTGATATTTATACCAAATGGTGTAAATATGTGTAATCCAGAGCAGCCAGAATTAATAAAGAATTATTCTCTTGAAAAAGATAATTATATTCTTTTTTTAGCAAGATTAGTACCTGAAAAAGGTGTTCACTATCTTATAGAAGCTTATAATCAATTAAACACGTACAAAAAATTGGTTATAGCAGGAGGAACAAGCTTCACAGAGGATTATCTAGAGAAATTAATGGTGCTAGCAAATAACAATCCCAATATAATTTTTACGGGAAATGTGGATGGTAAGTTAAAAAATGAGCTATATTCTAATTGTTATATTTATGTTTTGCCATCGGATATAGAGGGAATGCCATTAACCTTATTAGAAGCTATGAGCTATAAGAAATGCTGTTTGGTTAGCAACATTCCAGAAAATATAAATGTTATAAAAGATAATGGTGCAGTTTTTGAGAAATCAAGTATTGAGGACTTGAAAGAAAAAATTGAGCTTTTGCTAGACAATGAGGAGCGGGTAAGAGAAAAGGGTCTAAATGCATATAAGGACATTTCTCAAAATTATAATTGGTCCCAGATAATTAACAGTATGCAGGATTTATATAGAGATAGTAGTTTGTAGGGGGATGAAAATGAATAATATCTCTGTAATTGGAACAGGTTATGTGGGACTGGTTAGCGGCACATGCCTTGCAGACTTCGGAATGAATGTAACCTGTGTTGATAATAATGTAGAGAAAATAAGTAAATTAAATAAAGGGGTAATCCCCATTTATGAGCCTGGATTAGATGATTTGGTTAAAAGAAATTATTATTATAAAAGACTCAGCTTCACCAGTGATACAAAAGAGGCAGTTGAAAAAAGCGATGTTATTTTTATCGCAGTGGGAACACCGCCTCAAGAAGATGGTAGTGCAGATTTAACTTATGTTATGCAGGTGGCAAAGGATATCGCAAAATACATGAATGGTTACAAGGTGATTGTAGACAAATCTACCGTACCAGTGGGAACAGGAAATTTAATCAGAGAAATTGTAGCTGAAACCCTAAAAGAAAGAGAAGTTAATTATGAATTTGACATTGTTTCAAACCCTGAGTTTTTAAGAGAAGGTGCTGCAGTTAGGGATTTTACTCATCCAGACAGGGTAATTATAGGAACAAATTCTGAGAAGGCAGCTAATATCATGAAGGAAGTATATAGAGTTTTATATCTGAATGAAACACCTTTTTTGATAACTAATTTAGAAACCGCTGAATTAATTAAATATGCATCAAATGCTTTCTTGGCTGCTAAAATAACATTTATAAATGAATTGTCAGAGCTTTGTGAGAGAGTAAATGCAGATATTCAGCATGTTTCCAAAGGCATGGGAATGGATGGAAGAATAGGGCGAAAATTTTTACATGTAGGCCCTGGGTACGGTGGCAGTTGTTTCCCAAAGGATACTAAAGCGCTGATAAATATTGCTAAAGATAAAGGTTGTTATTTATCAATAGTTGAGGCAACAATAGCAGCAAATGAAAGGCAAAAACACAGATTAGTTAATAAAATTAATGAAGTTATGGGGGATTTAAATGGTAAGGTGATTTCTGTTCTTGGATTATCATTTAAACCTGAAACTGATGATATGAGGGATGCACCTTCCTTAACTATAATTAATGAACTCGTCAAACTTGGAGCTAAATTTAAGGTATATGATCCAGAAGCATTTGAAGAGGCAAAATGGAGATTTAAAGATATAAACAATCAAATAGAATACTGTGAAGATGAGTATAGTGCTGCCTCAGAAGCTGATGCAATAGTTATTCTAACAGAATGGAATCAGTTTAGACATTTAGATTTAGAAAAAATCAAGGGAAATATGAAGGATTATTACTTCTTCGATTTTAGAAATATATATACACCCAAAAATCTCAAAGCTTTGAATTTTAAATATTATTTTATTGGAAGAGGCACTGGAATAGAGTAGTAATTTTTTATTAGGGGGAAGCATGAGCAATGTATTAGTCACAGGAGGGGCTGGGTTTATAGGCTCTCATCTATGTGAGGCTTTGCTAAAGGGCAATAATAGAGTTTTAGTAATAGATAATTTTAATAACTATTATGACCCCAAAATAAAGCGAAATAATATTGAGGAAATTAAATTATATATGAAGAACGATAACATTGCTGAAGATATGTTTGAACTTATTGAAGGAGATATAAGAGACAAAAGCAGCATGGAACAGGTCTTAAATAACTATATTGATGTAGTAATTCATCTTGCTGCTATGGCTGGAGTTAGAAATTCCATTGATAATCCGGAATTATATTATGACGTTAATATAATGGGTACTCTTAATGTTTTGGAAAACTGTAGAGTAAAACACATTAAAAAGGTGATATTTGCTTCTAGCTCATCTGTATATGGTAACAATAAAAAAGTGCCGTTCAGTGAAAAGGATAATGTTGATTTTCCCATATCACCCTATGCTGCTACTAAAAAAGCTGGAGAGCTGCTATGCCACACATATCATCATTTATATGATATGAGCATAGCCTGTTTAAGATTTTTCACTGTATATGGGCCTAGACAGAGACCGGATTTAGCAATACACAAGTTTACAAAATTAATTAATGAAGGAAGTCCTTTGCCGTTTTATGGTGATGGTTCTACAGAAAGGGATTATACCTATATTGATGATATTGTGATGGGCATATTAAATTCAATTCGCTGGATTAGTGAAGATGAATGTAAATATGGTGTATTTAATTTAGGTGGAGATCATACTATTTCATTAAAGGAGATGGTGGGAATAATTGAAAATGCCATAGGAAAAAAGGCTAAGTTCGAGTATTTGCCTATGCAGCCGGGAGATGTTATAAGAACCTGTGCGGACATTAGCCATTCTCAAAAAACAATAAATTATAAACCGGTAATTAATTTTAGGAATGGTGTTGATAAATTCATTCAGTGGCTAAAGGTATATAAGGAATATCAGTAATAACTAGAGGTGAGATTATAAGGTGTTTATAAAAAGATCCATTAGAAAGTTGTACTATTTTATACTTTCTTTTCTTCCTACTCGTATGGTAATTTATATAGAATATTTTAGGTACACAAGAAGTTTGCCGAATTTAAGCAATCCTACTAAGTTTTCTGATAAATTTCAATGTATGAAATTAGATAATGAATTGGAGTCCTATTGCAAATACGTAGATAAGTATGAAGTAAGAGAATTTGTCAAAAAAACTATAGGGGAAAAATACTTAAATAAGCTAATTGCTGTTTATGATAGGGTTGAGGATATTGATTTTGATACGCTGCCCAATAGATTTGTTTTAAAATGCACCCATGGTTCTGGCTACAATATTATTTGTTCTAATATTAAAGAATTAGAAATTAGTAAGACTAAGAAAAAGCTAAAAAATTGGATGCGTGAAGATTTTTATAGTATAACAAGGGAACCTCAATATAAATTGATAAAACCCAAAATTATTTGTGAGGAATATCTAGATGACAGCAATGATTCATTAATAGATTACAAGTTTTTTTGTTTTAATGGAGAACCAAAATTTATACAGGTGGTTGTAGATAGAAATATAAAGCACAAAGAGAATTTTTATAATATGAATTGGCAGAAATTAAATATGAAAGCCTGCTATAAAAAAACTTTATATGAGAATACTTCTGAGTCAATTTCGAGACCGAAAAACATGGAAGAGATGATTCTATTGGCTGAAAAATTATCAAAGGATTTTAAATTTGTAAGAGTAGATTTTTATTCTGTAAATGATCAGACTATATTTGGAGAATTAACTTTTGTACCCGCTAGTGGGTTTACAATTTATATACCCCATGAACTAAACTATCATTTAGGTAATTTATTAGAATAGGCTCTGCCGGGATATAATACTGATTTGTCTAGTTAAATTAATAGGGGAGTGAAGCTATTGATAAGAATAATCATTAAACGGCTTTACTATTTTATACTTTCATTTTTTTCTATACGTATGATAATTCGCATCGAATTTTTTAGACATTTCAGAAGGCTGCCTAACCTATCTAATCCTTTGAAACTTTATGAAAAAATCCAATGTTTTAAATTCAATGATGATATGGAGCACTATAGCCAATATGTTGATAAATATGAAGTAAGGAAGTTTGTAAAAGAAACTATTAGTGAAAAATATCTGAATAATTTACTTGGGCTTTATGATAAAGTGGAAGATATCAATTTTGATACTCTGCCCAATAGATTTGTTTTAAAGTGCACTCATGGCTCGGGGTACAATATTATCTGTAGTGATAAAGAAAAATTAGATATTGATGGAGCCAAGAAACAGCTTAAATACTGGTTAAATGAAGACTTCTATAAAATTTCAAGGGAACCTCAATACAAATTGGTGAAGCCTAGGATTGTATGTGAGGAATACTTAGATGATAAAAATAATTCTTTAGTAGATTATAAATTCTTTTGTTTTAAAGGAAAACCTGCATTTATACAGGTTGATATTGACAAATATACAAAGCAGAAGAAAAATTTTTATAATACTAATTGGCAATTATTGAATATGAAATCTTGCTTTAAAAATCATCTTTATGAAAATGCAGCTGTGGAGGTTCCAAGACCTGAAAATTTAGATGAAATGGTCCTTTTGGCTCAGAAGCTTTCTAACAAGTTCAAGTTTGTAAGGGTAGATTTTTATTCTGTTAATAATCAGACAGTATTTGGAGAATTAACTTTTACTCCTGCCAGCGGCTTTGAACCTTTTTTTCCTGACAGTGTAAATTATGAACTAGGAAAACTTTTAGATTGATTAACGATTTTATTATTAACCTTATAGAAATATTTAGGGGGACACTATGTGCATGATAATCCTTTAGTTTCAGTTATTGTTTTAAGTTATAACAATTTAAAGTATTTTAAGCAATGCATTGATTCAATATTGCTGCAGGATTACAACAATATTGAAATAATAGTTAGTGATGATTGTTCTGAAAAATTTCCTATAGAATACTTTAGAGAGTATATAGAAAAATACAAAGGTTCAAACATAGTAAACTACAAAATAATTTCTAATGAGAAAAATGTAGGTACAGTTAAAAATTTTAATAATGCAATAAGAGAAAGTAATGGAACATATATAATATCACTTGCTATTGATGACTGTTTTTATGATAGAAATGTTGTAAATTCTATAGTAGAAAGTTTCATAACTAATAAATGTTTAATTTTAACGGGCTATAAAGCAGTTTGCGAAGAAGGTAATGATGAACCTAGTTATATGGAACCTAAACAAAGTCAAATAAGACTGCTAAATGAAGGGGGGAATAAATTATTTAGAGCCTTATGTGAGGGAAACTTTATTTCAGGTGCATGCACTTCATATCATAGAAGTTTTTTTGAAAAGTATGGATATTTCAATGAGGAATATAGATTGTTAGAGGATTATCCAAAATACTTAAAAATAGTAAGAGAGGGCGAAAAAATATACTTTTTAAATATACCTTTAATAAAATATAGACTTGGAGGAGTTAGCACTTCTAAAAAGCCAAACCCAATTTTAGCACAAGATCTTGCTCTATCCATAAAAAAAGAAATCTTACTGCATAAAGATAAAATTGGTTTCTTTATTTATAGATTAAAGAAATTTGAGTATTGCAGAATTAATAAGTCACTTCCAATGTATGTATTATGTCTAATCTATTTAGATGTAGTTTTCTATAAAAAACTGAAGCATTTTTTTAGGGTGGTAGGTTGTGGTTAATGTTGAATTATTAACATATTCCAATGAATATGAAAATATATGGGATAATTTTATTGCTAATAATAGTGCCAATGGGACATTTCTTCAAACTAGAAGGTTTTTAAATTATCATAACCCCGATAAATTTCAAGATAATTCATTAATATTTAAAAAGAAAAATTCAACAGATGTTGTTGCACTAGTTCCAGCATGTCAACTTATAGAAGAAGGTAAAAGGGTTTTCTATTCTCACAAAGGAAGTACTTTTGGAGGAATTGTAATTAATAATAAGTATAATAACATAGAAGTGATAAATTATTTAGTAGAACAGATAACAGAATATTGTAAGGAAAATAAGTTCCAAAAAATAATATTAAAAAATACTCCCGCTTTGTTTAGTGAAAATAATACGGAAGCCTTAGACTATTTTTTATATAAACATAGTTATAATTCTTACAGGGAGCTAAGTTTTTATATAGATTATAGCAACTATGAAGATTGTATAATAAGAAACTTTAGTTCAAATAAAAAAAGAGGATATAAAAGTTCTTTAAAATGGAATTTAAAGTTTAGAAAAATATCAGAAGAAGAAATAATTGATTTTTATAAAATGCTATGCAGCAATCTAAAAAAACATAATACTAAGCCAGTTCATACCTATAAAGAGTTGTTAGATTTGAAATTCAACAGACTTAATAATAATATGGATTTTTATGGAGTTTTTTTAGATGAAAAAATTATTGCAGGAAGCATGGTTTTTCTATTTAGTAACAGAGTATTGCATACACAATATTTGGCAGTGGATGCTGAGTATTTAAATTATTACGCTATGAATTTTTTAAATTACAACTTAATTAAACTGGCCAAGGATAAGGATTTTAAATATTTTTCCTTTGGCATTTGCACTGAAGACAATGGAAAGTATTTAAATCTTGGGTTGGCGAAATTTAAAAAAGATTTTGGAACTCAATGTTCAAATAATATCACATATTATAAGGAATTATAGAAGCCATTTACTATCGCCAGTTTGTTAAATTATAATTTTAGTCTTATCAAAAAATATTAATATATCAGATAATAATTAGGTGTAGGTGAAAAAATGTTTAATACTGGTTTAATAAAATTTAAAGATATTACTGATAAGTATGGTCATTTAACACCTATAGAAGGAAAAGTGGATATCCCCTTTGAAATAAAAAGAATTTATTACATTACAAAAGTAGGAGAAGGAGTTACAAGAGGGTTTCATTCTCATAAAAAGCTTCATCAGGTACTTATTTGTGTAAATGGTTCTGTCAAAATAAGACTTAAAAATCCTAAGACAGAAGATATTGTAGAATTGAGTGATCCGACGATAGGCTTATATATAGGACCTTATATTTGGAGAGAGATGTTTGATTTTACTGAAGGGAGCGTACTTTTAGTTCTTGCTTCTGAACTTTATGATGAAAATGATTACACAAGGGAATATGATTTTTATCTAGAGGAAGCGAAAAAAAGATTCTAAGGGAGTGCTACAAATGTATGTTCCATTTGTTAATTTAGAAGTAATGCACAATGAAATACGAAATGAAATATTTAATAAATTTATGGAGGTATATAACAATAACTGGTTCATTCTTGGCAACGAAGTAAAAAGCTTCGAAGAAGAATTTGCAGACTTTTGTAACGCTAGGTATTGTATTGGGTGTGGAAATGGTCTTGATGCTTTATATCTTATACTTAGAGGGTATGAAATAGGAGTTGGAGATGAAGTTATAGTTCCTTCAAACACATATATTGCTACAAGCCTAGCAGTATCTTATGCAGGAGCAAAACCAATATTTGTAGAACCAGATATAAATTCATATAATATGGATACAGACCTAATAGAGCAAGCAATAACAGATAGGACAAAGGCAATAATAGCTGTACACCTTTATGGGCAGCCTGCAGAAATGAGTAGAATTAACTATATAGCGCAAAAACACAATATAAAAGTAATAGAAGATTCAGCTCAAGCCCATGGAGCAATATATAAAAATAGAAAAACAGGAAGTCTTGGTGATGCGGCAGGGTTTAGTTTTTATCCAGGTAAAAACCTGGGAGCATTAGGGGATGCAGGAGCAGTTGTTACCAATGATGAGGAACTTGCTGATAAAATAAGAGCTATAGCAAACTATGGTTCTCGCAGAAAGTATTACAATAGGTATAAGGGAACTAACTCAAGACTAGATGAAGTTCAAGCAGCAATTTTGAGAATAAAATTAAAACAGCTAAATAAATGGAATGAATTTAGAGATAAGATAGCACAGAGGTATCTAGAAGGGATAAACAATTCCCAAATAGTTAAGCCTCATATAGGAGATTATACAACAAAGCATGCATGGCATTTATTCGTAGTAAGAAGTGAAGGTAGAGACGATTTTCAAAAGTATTTGAATGATAGCGGAATAGGGACAGTAATACATTATCCAATTCCTATGCATTTACAAGAGGCTTATAGCGATATGAATTTTACAAGAGGCGATTTTCCTATAGCCGAAAAGATATCAACAGAGGTATTAAGTATACCTTTATGGTATGGTATGAAAGAAGAGGAAATACAGTATGTTATAGATACAATCAATGCTTGGAGGTAAGGGAAAGCCATATGAGCAGAACAAAATTATTCTTGGAAAACTTTTTTGTTTATGGATTAGGAGGCATAATGAGTAAGGTGGTCCCATTTATTATGCTTCCTGTGATTACTAGGCTTATGCCTAGTACTTTTTATTATGGTTTAAACGATATGTCAAGTATAGCTGTTTCTTTTGGAACTGCTATTGCAACCATGGGTATGTATGATACTATGTTTAGAATGTTTTTTGAAAAGGAAGATTTAGAATTTAAGAAAGAGGTATGTTCTAGTACCTTTTACTTTGTATTTTTTACAGGAATAATAACATGTATCATTTTAATTTTGTTTAGAGGTTATTGTTCAGAGTTACTTTTTAGCTCAAAACAATATAATAACCTTTTAATAATTTCAGCAATAAGTATATTAGTAGGCACAACAAATATTATTATTAGTGCTCCCACTAGAATGCTGAATAAAAGAAAAATATTTCTTATAACAAATACTATCTCTCCAGTATTGGCATATAGTGTATCTATTCCAATGCTTATAAATAAAATGTATATAATGGCTTTACCAATAGCATCTCTCACGGCTTCGACTATAATACTTATAGTATTTTTTATTTTAAATACAGATTGGTTTAGTCTAAGAAAGGTAAATAAAAACTTAATAGTGCAGATGCTTAAACTTGGTGTACCTTTAATGCCTATTTTTTTAGTGTACTGGATATTTCACTCCTGTGATAGAATATTTATTTCCAAACTCATTGGAAACGCAGAGGTTGGAATATATGGAATTGGTGCTAGAGTTGCTTCCATAAGCCAATTTATCTATACAGCTTTTGCTGGCGGGTGGCAATATTTTGCTTTTTCAACTATGAAAAGCGAAGATCAGGTAGAACTTACTTCGAATATATTTGAGTATCTGGGAATTATATCCTATGCTGCTGTGATATTTTTAGCTCCATTTTCAGATATAATATTTAGAATATTTTTTACCGGAGATTATGTAAAAGGGTCAGTAGTTTTTCCGTATTTATTCTTAGCACCTCTTTTGCTTATGCTGTTTCAAACAGAAGCTAATCAATTCTTAGTTATAAAGAAAACATGGCCTACTATTTGCATACTTGCCTTTGGAGCAGTAATAAACATTGTACTAAATTATTTGCTAATACCTATTTGGGGAATAGAAGGTTCAGCTGTAGCTACATTGATAGGATATATCTCTTCAGTAGTAATATGTTCAATTGTTTTGCAGAGAATGAAACTTATAATTATTTCAAAAAGATTTTTAATTGATTGCCTTCTTTTAATAGTATATTTTATATTTTGGAGAATTGTTTTTAGAAAAGTTTTTATTTTGAGTTTTATTCTAAGTATTTGTGTAATAGCTTTATTTGGCATTTTATATAAAGAAGAGCTTAAAAATATTATGGGTAAAGTAAGAAGCTTTGTTAAGTCAAAAAAAGTTCAAGAAGTTTAATAAGGGGAGATTAAAAAGGTCAGGATATCTGGCCTTTTTTTATTTTCAAATACCTTAATTATAAAGATAACATTTAAGAATTAATTTCAATATTAATAGACAAAATAAAGTATATAGTTCTAAAGAGGAACAAAGGAGGGTAAAGAGTGAAAAATGAAAGCAGCGTAAAAATTATACCTTTAGGTGGTATTGGAGAAATAGGTAAAAATATAACAGCTATTGAATATGAAGATGAGATTATTGTTATTGACTGCGGAATAGCTTTTCCAGATGAAGAGATGTATGGTGTAGATTTAGTGATACCCAATATAAGCTATTTGATAGATAATTCTGATAAGGTAAAGGGGATATTTTTAACTCATGGTCATGAGGATCATATTGGTGCATTACCTTATATTCTAAAGCAATTAAATATACCTCTTTACGGTACAAGATTAACCCTAGGAATGGTAGAAATTAAGTTAAAGGAGCATAATATACTTTCGGATTGCGAGCTTCATGGTGTGGAGGCAGGGGAAACTGTTGAGTTAGAAAATTTAAAAGTTGAATTTATAAGAAATACTCACAGCATATCAGATTCTTGTTGTTTAGCTATCCACACACCAGTTGGAGTAATATTCCATACTGGTGATTTTAAAATAGATTATACCCCAATAGACGGATTGACTATGGATCTAGAACGTATTTCAACCTTGGGAAAAGAAGGCGTATTACTACTTATGGCCGATAGTACGAATGTGCAACGTAAGGGTCATACAATTTCAGAAAAATCTATAGGGGAAACTTTAACTAGGATTTTTTCTGGGGCTGAAGGCAGGGTTATTGTAGCTACCTTTGCTTCAAATATACACAGAATGCAGCAAATAATTAATGCTTCTGTGAAGTATGGAAGAAAGGTCACCTTTAGTGGAAGAAGTATGGAAAATGTATCTCAAGTAGCTACTGATTTAGGATACCTTCATATACCAGAAGGATACGGTATCAGCGTGGATGAAATAAAAAATTATCCTAATAATCAAGTAACAATAATAACAACTGGAAGTCAAGGAGAACCTGTGTCAGCGCTTTCTAGAATAGCTTTTTCTACACATAGAAAAATAAGCCTTGAACCAAAGGATTTGTTTATTATTTCTGCCTCCCCTATACCAGGAAATGAAAAATTAATATCTAGAGTAATCAATCAATTATATAAAAAAGGTGCGGATGTAATATATGAAGCTTTGGAGGAAGTGCATGTATCAGGTCATGCTTATCAGGAAGAATTAAAATTAATTCATACATTAATTCATCCAAAGTTCTTCATGCCGGTACATGGTGAATATAGACATCTAAGACATCATGCAAAGTTGGCGGAAAGATTAGGTATGCCAAGTGAAAATATTTTTACATTAGATTTAGGAAATGTTCTTGAATTATCTGCAGATGGAGCAAAAATAAATGGAAGGGTACATACCGGTGCTGTCTTTGTTGATGGATTTGGAGTAGGAGACGTAGGAACCATAGTATTAAGAGACAGAAAACATCTTGCAGAAGATGGTATGCTTACAATTGTAGTCACTATAGAAAAGGAATCTCTTAGTGTAATTGCAGGTCCAGATATAATAACAAGAGGTTTTGTATATGCAAAAGAAGCAGAGGAACTGATTAATCAAGCCAGAGATATTGTAAGAAAAGAATTAGAAAATTGTTTGGATAATAATGTAATTGAATGGTATGTATTAAAATCTAGTATGAAAAAGTCTTTGGAAAAGTTTTTATATGAAAAGACTAAGAGAAGACCAATCGTTCTTCCTATTATTATGGAAATCTAAAAATGAAAGAATCTCCTTCCTTTTAGAAATTTACTGTAAATCTAAATGGGAGGTGTTTTTTTATTTTGTGACACTTTTATTATTAATGCTAGTAATGACATAATATCCGAATTATTCTAATAATATAAAACGTATGGGAAAAATACAGCGTGCTACACAATATCTTGGATAAATATGTAAAATGGTTATCAATTTTAAAAGGGTGAGGTGGATGCATCGTTCTAATAAGTCGGCATTTTTCAATATTTACCATTTGGTTGCTGATTTTATTGCCTTATTGTTGTCATATTGTGTTGCATATAATGTAACACTACAATTTACAAAGCTTCATGGTATAATGGAATACACTTGGTTAATTGTGGTTTATGTACCTGTATGGATTTGTATTATGTGCATAAGCGGAATGTATAATACAACAACCTTTAATTATTATGACAGAATATTTAAATATAGTTTATGCTCCTCTATATTTTCGTCAGTATTAATTGGTATATTAATGTATGCCGTAAAAGATTCAATGAGCAGCGGTCTTTTGTCCATGAACTTTTTTTTCATTTCTTTTATACTGATGCTTTTAGAGAAGTATATTACACTATATCTTATTAAACTTCCAAGTAGCGAGGGGATAAAACAGGTAATAGTTATTGGTGTTCAATCCATGTATGATCAATTTAATTACTATATTAAGAAAACTAATATTCAAATGAATGTAATTAAATATATTTCAGTAGATAAATTTAAGGAACAAAATGATGGAGATGATCATTTAAGCTTAGAAGGCTTTCAGCAGGAATTAAAAAATCAGGTGGTAGATGAGATTATTTTTGCTCTGCCAATTAATTATTTTAAGGAAATGAAGGAATATGTTTTAGCCTGTGAGGAGATGGGTATAACTGCTAGGATATTATTAGATTTACTAAATACCAAATTCTCAAGAGTGTATGTGGCAAGTTTAGGTACATTACCCATGATAACCTTTCATACAGTTTCATTAAACAATCTCCAATTGTTTATAAAAAGAATTATGGATATTATTGGAGCATTAGTAGGTATTATATTATCAAGTGTAATTTGGATTATTACTGCTATAGCAATTAAAATAGATTCGCCAGGACCTATATTTTATTCTCAAGATAGGGTTGGCAGAAATGGAAGGCTATTCAAGGTTTATAAATTTCGTTCAATGTATATAGATGCAGAGACAAAAAAGAAGGAAATGCTTTCACAAAATGAGGTGAAGGATGGCCTTATGTTTAAAATTAAAAAAGATCCTAGAATTACAAGAGTGGGAGCTTTTATCAGAAAAACCAGCATAGATGAACTGCCGCAATTTATAAATGTTTTAAAGGGAGAGATGAGCTTAGTTGGAACAAGGCCTCCTACTATAGATGAGGTAAATCGTTATAAAAATTATCATAGAAGGAGAATAAGTATTAAACCTGGGATAACTGGTATGTGGCAGGTCAATGGCAGAAGCTCCATTACTGATTTTGAACAAGTTGTTAACTTAGACACAAAATATATTGATGAATGGTCTATTTGGCTTGATATAAAAATATTAATGAAAACTATAATTGTTGTTTTATTTAAAAAAGGTGCTTATTAAATATAGATTATAAGATGCTATCCAATAGGTCATGGACAGCATCTTATATAATAAGTAGGCTACAAAGAACTCTATCATAGCTGTTTATCTATAATAATGGGCTGTCCTGAGGTTTCTATATGAAGGACTTCTTTTTTTAAGGCTGTTTCAATATGCTTAGTATCTTGATATTGGTGATTATATATTGATACATCCTGCAAAATAACTGGGTGTTTTACTATTTCTATTTGCTCTTCTTTTACTGGTATTCTAAGGATCTCCGTAGTTTCTTTTTTCCCATCCAGGCTTTTCTTCTCAATCACTAATTCTTCACGAGTGGTAGAAACAGTTATTTTTTTTTCTTCTGTAAGGGTTTCAGTATGTGTAGCTACTTCCCCAGTTATAATCCAACTTTTATAGATATCAAGCTGCTCCTCTTTAAGCTTCAGCAGTAATTCTTTTTTATTGGTATATGCATCTTCTTTTGATTTATTTAACATAGCAGCCTCCTTGCTATTTATTACTAACATTATAATAAGTCTTTAAAAACACCTCCTTATCACAGCTGTGATAAGGAGGTGTTTTTATTAGCGGAAACCGCCAGTTGTGTCGTCAGAAATAATATTTGGGTCACCATTTTTATCTATTCTAGCCTCTTCTTTTTTTACGGTTTCTTCTATATGGCGGTTTTCTTCAACCTCACGTTTACGAGCTATAACCTCACCAGTTACCACTGTATGTTTACCTATATCAACTTGTTCTTCGCTAACAGGTATTCTAATGGTTTCTTCATTAGTGATAGGTGAATCACTAGGTTCTTTGTTAATAGCTCTTCTTTCTATAATAACTTCTTCATGAGTAACAGGAACGTCAATAGTCTTTTGCTCTTCTACTATCTCTTTTCTAAGAGTTACATCACCTGTCTGTACTCTGTTCTTAGCCACATCTAATTCTTCTTCTTTAAGACGTAATTTTCCATCTTCAACAGTGTCAGCTGTATCAACAGTCTTCTCTATATCTTTCTTCTTATCATCATCACCAAAAATTCCAAAGAAATCTCCCATAAATTGCACCTCCAATATATATTTGTTTATATATATAGGTTGACTTATTAGCAAAAAAATATCCTGCCAAACTCTTGGGGACTTAGTTAAGATAATGTAATGATTTTTTTTGTAAGCAAGGATAAAAATGCAATTTTTAAGGATTTCGATATTGTGTTACAGTATGGTTACATTGACAGTTACTCCAAGCCTCATGTAAGCAGGTCTGTAATATCTTTAATTAAATCACCATCAATATCACATATCTTTGCCCTGGTTTTTCCATTTTGCATAGTAAAGTATAGAATTACTTTGTTTTGTTGTTTTATAATATCTTTCCAAGTAACCCTCACAGGACCATATATATTTTGATCATCAACAATAACCTTGGGTTTTTCGTTGTAGCTGCAAACCTTCAATTCTCCTTTATGCTGTTTGTCGTAGCTGGTGTACACTACAGAATAATCCTCGTTAAAACTTGTTGCATCCATTGAAGGAAGAGCACCAAACATGTCCACATTACTAGAAATAGAGTCAAGTCTATCAACCTTAGTGCTATTTCCATTAAATCTTCTAAGTATTGAAATATGTATACTACTATTATTTCTGGAACTATCACCGTTATCCATAGCAATAAAACCATAGCCTGAATCAGTACCTCTTGCAGTTATTACATTCTCTAATATAGGTTTGTTTAGTGATAGAAGAGAACTGCCATCATAGTTCATACCATAAAGGTCTAAACCATCTCTATAAGCTGCTGTATAGACCAAAACATTATCTAACATACTGGCAGTAATAACTTTGTATGGTTTTTTATAAAATTTATTTATAGTTGGCTGATTATTTTCAGTAATCATTGCTGGAAAAGCATTATTCTGAAATTGTTTAGCATAAAGTATTGGACTATTAGCTCTTGTAAAATAAAGATTACCTTTAAACTCCATACTAGTGGCATCTTCAAAATTATCTATTTTTTCTTGTTCAGAACTTGATATTATTTCATCTTTATCATTTTTACTGATGGTAGTTTTCACTATACCATGATCATAGGCAGTAATTATACCTTTACCAGAAAAAGAATTATCAAATAATATCACATCATCTAAGTTTTTATGAACTGGAAAGCTTGCTAGCTGCTTGTAATTTCCATTTTCCACATTTAGATAATATAGATAGGAGTAATTTTCTTTTGAAGCCAATATAATAATGGCATTATCCCCGCATAGGAAATTGTCCAGCCACTCTATATCTTTTATTTTGCCAAACTTCGATGAATTGACATTAAAACTAGGTTTTTTAATTTCTGGTACCTTAGTAATGTAATTTTCATAACCATGTACTGTTATAGTTAAAAAAATCAATAGTATTGTGAAAGTAAGCATACTGAATTTTCTCATTCATTTCCTCCAAAATATGTTATAATACAGATTATATTACATTAATTCATAATTTTAAAGGAGATTTTGTATGGATTTAGGGAAGAAAATTGAAGATGGAATAAAGTATGTAAACAAGCATATATGGATAATTTCAATTCCTATAATTATAGATTTAATAACATTATTTTTATATCAGGTTATTTATCAAATCAGCTATACACCAGCCTACAAGTTTTTTGCGCTAAAGTTAGGATTTGTATCGTCCCCGCCAAGCGTAAGCTACCTACTAGAGGATTTTCCAACAATATTATTTCAAAATAATCAAAATGGGATAGTTGGTTTTGTAAATAGAATCACTGCATCAAATGTTTTATTAATTATAACTGTAACCTTTGTTATGAGTTTTATAAGTAGTGTTTATTTATGTGCTATTGATAAATCTTATGATAATGCTGAAGGCATTAAGAATTTTTTGGTTAATGGTAATAAATTATGGCCGAAATTTTTTATAATACAAGCTATCGGAACAATACCATTTATATTAATAATTTTTAGTAAATGGCTTATTATTTCAGCTTTCATAAATATTCTGTTTATTTATGTGAGTTACTCGTTTATTGTAGATGAGGTAAATATCAAAGAGAATTTTCGAAGGGGGATTGGATTTTTATTTGGGAATTTTGGACTAACTATAAAGATAGCATTATATTTCGGATTCATATTATCTTTTATAAGCATATTTATTTTTTTAATAGCTAAGGTGGGCACAGCGGGGGTTATAGTAGATATAATTGTAATGGCATACCTTGGAACAGTAGCAAACAAGGCAGTATTAGAAATATATCGGGAAAAGGTTAGTGAAAATATAGAAGTGGAAAATATGGTGTACATACAGGAATAATACTATTGTTGCTAATAGGGTAATATAATTACAGAAGTACGTTGAATTAATATCTTTGACTACATTAATCTTATCATAGTATAATTATGGATATGTTAATATCTTATGTAAAAATAATTTGAGATGAGGTTAATGAATGATTAAAAAAAGATATATTGCAATAACACTTGGTATATGTGTAGGAATGGTGTTAGTTACGGGGACAGCTGTAGGGACTAACAGAGTATTCAGGAATGTGATTAAAGCCATGGATAGTGCTGATAAGAATACTGTTAAAGATTATAAAGGGTATTACAATGCGGTTAAAGAGGCTTTATATAATTATGATGATACTGTAGTTATTAATGTAAAGAACTATGATAGAGATACCTATAATTTAGACGTAGTTAAAAAGGTAATGGAGGACAACCCTCAGTTAAAAGGTAGTTGTACAAAATATAATCTTAAAATAATAAAGTCAGTATTTTCAACAAGAATGACCTTCGAATTTACCTACAGCGAAAGTAAAGAAACGCTGCAGGCTAGAGAAAAAGCGGTTCAGGGCAAGGTTAGTGAGATTATTGCTAAAGTAATTAAGAGTGATATGAAGGACTATGAGAAAGAAGCAGCACTTCATGATTATATTGTAAATAACACTGTGTATGATAAGAGGGTTGATACAGGTAATATGCCCTTAGAATCCTATACTGCCTATGGAGTATTGATAAAAGGAACCGGAGTATGTCAGGGTTATGCACAAGCTATGGACAGACTTCTAAAAGCCTGCGGAATTGAATCTACTATGGTAACTGGTGATGCAAACGATGGCACTACTTGGGTTAAGCATGCATGGAATATAGTTAAGATAGGTGGGCAATATTATCACCTAGATCCTACTTGGGATGATCCAGTTACTGAGGATGGTTCTAATATGATTAGATACTCTTATTTTAATATAACAGATGATCAGATTTCGAAGAATCATAGATGGGACAAGACTATTTATCCAAAATGCGATAATACGCAATATAGCTTTATTAATTTAAATTTAGAGGAAAAGGATTCTAAAGGTAATGTTATTATAACAGCTAAAAACTATGATGAATTTTATTCAGCTGTGAAAAATCAGTTGGCTAGCGGCAAGTCAACAGCTTCCTTTAAAATTTTAAATTATGATGGAAATGAGCAAAATATTAAGTCTTCTGTTATTAAGGCTTACGAAAAATTATCTAGGGCTGGAAGCTTTCAGTGTCATTATTATAAGGACGATATAATGAACAGTGTTTATATAACAGTAGATTTTAAATAAACTGAGTTCAACAGTATATAAAACAGAAAAACACTAAAAATCCTAAGAGGGTTTTTAGTGTTTTTATTTTAATGAAAAATAATTAATTAGGATTAAATTAAGGGTAACATCAAGTATAGTTTGAAAATAAAATTCAGAAATAGTTGATGAGACGGTAAAGATATGATAAAATATGCAAATGTAGTTAGTTGCGTAAAATAACAATATTATCATAACATATTTTAAAATCAATGTCAAGTGTTTAGTTATGAAAGGAGAAATAAAATGAAGATAGCAAATGGAATTGAAATGTTAGAATGTTCTATGAAGGCGGTGGGAGCAGTAACTCCCATATACCCTACTTTAATTTGGGATGAATCTGATGTTATTTTAGTGGATGCAGGTTCTGGTGGACAGGATGGACTTATAGAAATTGATGAGAAAATGCTTCAGGCTGGAGTTGCCTTTAACAGGCTTAATAAGGTAATAATAACTCATCAAGACCTAGACCATATTGGAGGATTGCCGCGTATTTTAGGTAATGCTAAACAAAAGGTGGAAGTAATATCTCATGCAGAAGAAAAACCATATATTCAAGGGGATAGAAGACTTGTAAAGCTCACTGATGAAGCTATGGCAAGACTTGATGCTATGCCTGAACCAATAAGAAATGTTATGAAAAGAGTATTTGAAAATCCTCCTAAAGCACCAGTGGATAAGGTGATTGCTGATGGTGAAGAACTTCCTTATTGCGGTGGTATCATGGTGATTTATACTCCAGGTCATACACCTGGACATATATGTTTATATCATAAACCAAGTAAAACTTTAATTGCAGGTGATGAATTAAGAGTTATTGAAGGCAAATTGCTAGGACCAGCTCCAGAACATACACAAAACTTAGAAAAAGCTAAAGAATCTTTAAAAAAGCTAACACAATATGATATAGAGCAGGTTATTTGTTATCATGGGGGGCTGTTTAAGGGAGATGTTAGTAAGTGTATTAAGGAGTTGGCTGGCAAATAATCTACAATTTCACCCTTACCTTTTATTTATGTTATAATAAAGGGATTGTAAAAATGAAATAAACAGAGTTCTTAGTGTCAAGGACACTTAGAAATCGTTATCCAGGGACGTAGCAGCCGTTATCTCCCGCTTAAAGAAGCGGGAGTATTACGGCTGGTAGTCATCGGATAAAAATGGGTGAAGATATGATAAAAGAAGATATGCTATTACAGATATTTAATGAAGAAACCAGCGGAAAGAACCATTCTAGCGGTCAAAGGGTGCTTAACAATGATTTGGTTTCTTCTATAAATATTAACAGTGAAGAGGATTTAATTTGTATAGATGGCAATGTAATTTCAGAAAACCTTTTTAATGAATATACTACAAAGATTGAACTGGATGCAAAGAAGAAAAGTATTTTTTCAACCTATTGCAGCTGCCAGGATTATGAAAAGAATGAATTTAAAAAGAGAAATTATTGCTGCAAGCATTTAGTAGCAACCTATTATAAGGCATTAGATCAATTAATTAATCATCCTCTTTTCGGTGGTGAGGATGATGAACAAGAAAATGTAGTTAGAAATAACAGTAATGTATTAGATATGCTTTTAGGAAATGAAAATGGCAAGGAAGAAATAAAAATTGAAGTATATCTAAATAAAGATCAATGGAGTGATAATCTAAGTGTGGAGTTTAAACTAGGGCTTAGTTCTATGAACTCCAGCAGTCTATATATCTTAAAAGATATTAATCAATTTTTATTAGCTCTTTATAACAATATACCTATAAACTACAGTAAAAATTTTATTTTTGATTTAAATAATCAAAGAATTAGTGTAAAGGATAAGACACTGGTTGACTTTATTTACATGCTGAAGGACATGGAAGCGGCTTATTTTAAATATAATAAAATAGGAACTAAGCTGGTAGAAGGTAAATTTATAAATCTACCAAGGTATATGGTGAGAGAATTTTTTCAGGTTGTAAAGAAGCATAGAGTTTATTTGAATGAAGGTTTTTTCTACAGACCTGTAGAAACTGAAATATTGTTTCAAGCTCCTGATATTGATTTTGACTTGAAAACCATAAAAAGTGAGTATGTGCTTAAGTCACCAAGCGGAATGCCTGTTGCTTTAAGCTCAAAAAATGATGCATTTTTATATGGCACTAACATATATCTTCCTGACCGTGAATTTTGCTATAAAATAAGTCCTTATCTAACAGTTTTTAACGAGGCAAAGGTGGTAACCTTTCCTAATACTCAAGAAGAAACTATATTAAGAAGGCTTATTCCAGAGCTTAATCTTTTATCTCAGAATGTCAGCTTATCAAAATCCATAAAGGATAAGATAGTGATGAGCCAGTGTGAGACTAACTTCTATTTTGATAAAGAAAATAAAGATATTACATTGATGGTAAAGGTTAAATATGGAGCCTTTGAATTTAATATATTTGAAGACTGTAGGGAGAAGGTTATATACAGAGATTCAAAACAGGAAGCGCAGATTATTGGAATGCTGAAGTCCTTAGGTTTTCAAGAAAAAAAGGGTAAGTTTTATTTCTTGATGGAGGATGATTATATTTATAGATTCTTCAAAAATGAAATAGAAAGACTTCAGGAATTTGGAGAGGTTTACTACTCAGAGAATTTTAAAGGTCTTAAGTCACTTGGAACTAAAGGTATCAGCGCAGATATAAGAGCAGGCAAATATAATTATTTTGAAATGGACTTTAAGCTTGGTGATATAGACCCTTACGAGACAACTCATATACTAAGAGCTTTTAGAGATAATCTTAAATATTACAAGCTGAAAACTGGACAATATCTGGACTTGGAAGAATTAGAACTTAAGAAGTTTTTAAAGCTTTTAGATGTGGTATCACCTGAGGAAGCAAAGGATAATTTTATGCAAATTCCTAAGAATAAAGCTGCTTACCTAGATAGCTACCTAGAAGAAAATAAGATTAGATATATTAAAGGTAAAAACGAACTTAAAGAAATAAGAGATAGATTTAAGAATATACACAAATTAAAATTTGCTGAGCCGGAAGGGTTAAATGCGAATTTAAGGGAGTACCAAAAGGTAGGGTATAATTGGTTTAAGACTTTGGATTATCTAGGTTTTGGAGGTATATTAGGAGATGAGATGGGTCTTGGTAAAACCCTTCAAACCATCGCTTTTATATTGTCCAATAAAGGCAGTAAGTCCTTGATTGTAGCTCCAACCTCATTAATATACAATTGGATAAGTGAATTTGAAAAGTTTGCTCCTGGCATTAGAGCTGCAGCAGTAAATGGATCGAAGGAAGAGAGAGAGGAAGTAATCAAAAATATTGATAAATTTGATGTTATTATTACTACCTATAATCTGTTGAAAAAGGATTTTGAATACTATAATAATCTTGAGTTTGATTATTGTATATTAGATGAAGCTCAAAATATAAAGAATCCTCACTCCCAAAATGCTCAATGTGTAAAGGAGGTTAAGGCAAAAAATAGGTTTGCTTTAACGGGAACTCCTGTAGAAAATTCACTTATGGAACTATGGTCTATATTTGATTTTGCAATGCCGGGATATTTATATGACGAAAAAAGATTTAGTGTAAGATATTTTAAAAGGCTTAAAGAGGAACCAGAAATTCTAGAAGATTTAAATAGACTTATAAAACCATTTATATTAAGAAGAAGAAAAAGTGAAGTTATAAAGGAATTGCCTGATAAGATTGAAAAAACTCTTATGGTAAATCTTGAGGAAGAGCAAAAGAAGATATATGGAATTTATGCAAAACATGCTGTAGAGCTTATTGAAAAGAAAGTAAAAGAGGATGAATTCAAAAACAGCAAAATAGAGATACTAGCATATATAACAAAACTAAGGCAGTTATGTTTAGATCCATCTGTACTAATGAACGATTATACTGGTACCAGCTCAAAAATAGAAGCATTGGTGGAACTTCTTCGTCAAAGTATAGATGAAGGACATAGAATACTAGTATTTTCTCAATTTACCTCTGTGCTTAAGAATATAAATAAAAGACTTGCAGTTGAAGGAATATCTTTCAGTTATTTGGATGGATCGGTATCCTCAGAAAAAAGAATGACTATGGTAAAGAATTTTAATGAGGGAGAGAATTCTGTTTTCCTAATAAGCTTGAAAGCAGGGGGGACTGGGCTTAATCTTACTGCTGCGGATATAGTGGTTCATTTTGACCCATGGTGGAATCCGGCAGTGGAACAGCAAGCTACAGATAGAGCTCATAGAATAGGGCAGAAGAATGTGGTAGAGGTTATAAAGATTATAGCAAAGGGTACCATTGAGGAGAAGATTATATCTCTTCAGGAAGAAAAGAAAAAGCTTATAGCTAATCTGTTAGGAGACGAATTGGCAAGTGGAGAAAGTTTCTTAGGATTATCTGAAGAAGAGATACTAGGATTGTTTAGTGAATAAGCCTTATAATGAATATTTGAGAATTTTTTATAAATATGTAGACAAATAAAAAATATAATGTTAATATATATCACAAGACATATAGGTTTACTAAGAATTTTTGAAGTTAATAAGTTAATAATTATATTCTTATCAAGAGCGGTGGAGGGACTGGCCCAATGAAACCCGGCAACTCTAGTGTTATCTAGAAAGTGCTAAATCCAGCAGCAATATAGCTGAAAGATAAGAGAGTTAGTATGAATATATTCCTCTTTTATCTTTAAGGTAAAAGGGGATTTTTATTTGCAATATTTCGGGAGGGATTGTATATGAGTCAAGATCATTGTTGTACTAAAATTGAAACCATAGCTGTGCACGGAAGTAAGGGCTTTGACCCTGCAACAGGAGCAGTAAGTTTTCCTATCTATCAGTCTGCAACCTTTAAACATTCTGCGCTTAATGTAAGTACAGGTTATGACTATTCAAGACTTCAAAACCCCACCAGGGAGGAAGTTGAAAATACCATAGCAAAGCTGGAAGGAGGAAAAGCTGGTCTGGCATTTTCTTCAGGTGTTGCTGCCATAACTGCTGTGCTCAACCTATTTCACAATGGAGATCATATAATTGTTTCTGATGATTTATATGGAGGAACATATAGATTATTTGAAAATATAGTTAATTTCCATGGCATTGGACATACATTTACTGACACCTCTAAAATAGAAAATATTTTAGAGAGTATAACGGAAAATACTAAAGCTATATTTATAGAAACTCCGACAAATCCAATGATGAAGGTAACGGATATTTCGGAAATTGTAAAAATAGCAAAAGAAAGAGGAATAATCACCATTGTAGACAACACATTCTTAAGTCCTTATTTTCAACAACCACTGCTGCTTGGAGTAGATATCGTTGTTCACAGCGGTACTAAATTTTTAGGAGGGCACAATGATACCCTGTCAGGCTTTGTGGTGCTGAATGATGAACAGTTAACAGAAAAATTAAGATTTATTCAAAAATCAACTGGCGGTGTATTAGCGCCTTTTGACAGCTGGCTGATTCTAAGAGGAATAAAGACACTTCATATAAGAATGGAGAGGCAGCAGCAAAATGCATTGGCTGTCGCAAAATGGCTCAAGGGGCATAATTCAGTAGAAAAAGTATATTATGTAGGTCTGCCTGATCATGAAGGTTATGAGACAAATCTAAAGCAAGCAAGAGGCTTTGGCTCAATGATTTCTTTCTCTGTTAAGGATAAGGCACTGGTTGAACAGATTCTTTCAAGGGTTAAGGTTGTAACCTTTGCAGAAAGTCTTGGTGGGGTAGAAAGCTTAATAACCTATCCTCAAGTGCAGACTCATGCTGATATTCCAAAAGAGATTAGAGACAGATTAGGTATAACAGACAGACTATTAAGACTTTCCGTAGGAATTGAAAATGTTGATGATATAATAAACGATTTAAAACAAGCAATCGAAATTTAGGAGTGACACAATTTTAATTGTGTCACCCCTCAAAATATATGGAGGTTAATATGAAATTTGGAACGAAACTTATTCATAATGGCAATGATATAGACCAGAATACGGGAGCATTAAGTATACCAATATACCAGACATCTACTTACCATCAAGCGGATATAGATAATATGGGAAAATACGATTATTCACGCTCAGGTAACCCTACAAGAGAAGCACTTGAAAATACTATAGCTCAATTAGAAGGCGGATGTAGAGGTTTTGCATTTTCTTCTGGAATGGCTGCTACATCTTCAGTACTAGCTACATTTTCTTCTGGAGATCATATAATTATTTGTGAAGATGTTTATGGAGGAACCTATAGGGTAACTTCAAGACTCTTCAACCGCTTTAACATTGAATTTACATATATTGATGCCGCTGATGTAAATAATATAACAAAAAATATAAAAAGTAACACGAAGGCAATTTTTCTAGAGACTCCTTCTAATCCACTGCTTAAAATAACGGATTTAAGATCAGCAATAGAAATTGCAAAGAAACACGATTTAAAGGTAATAGTGGATAATACATTTATGTCACCTTACCTGCAAAGACCATTAGAATTAGGTGCTGATGTAGTAATTCACAGCGCAACTAAGTTCATTGGAGGTCACAGTGATGTAGTAGGAGGACTTGTGGCTGTTAGAGATGAACAATTAGCTGAGGAAATATATTTTGTACAAAATGGCTTTGGAGCTATTTTAGGTCCACAAGATTGTTGGTTACTTCTGAGAGGATTAAAGACTCTTAAGGTTAGAGTGGATCAATGCCAGAAAACAGCTTCAAAATTGGCTGAATGGCTAAATAATCGACCAGAGGTAAGTAAGGTATATTATCCTTTGCTTTCTGGACACCCAGGAAGACAAATTCATTTATCTCAAGCAGATGGCGGAGGTGCAGTACTTTCCTTCAAAACTCATGATGTAGAGTCAGCAAAAAACTTTTTAAAAAGGCTAAAAAACTGCGCCGTTGCAGTAAGCCTAGGAGGAGTGGAAACTATTGTATCCTATCCAGTGAAAATGTCTCATGCCTCAGTTCCAAAGGAAGAAAGAGAGCGTCTTGGAGTAACAGATACTCTTATAAGAGTATCTGTTGGACTAGAGGAATTTGAAGATATGGTAGAAGACTTCTCACAAGCATTAGGTGATTAGTACTAAGTATAGCTTATGTAAAAGGTTGAAGCTTGTGTTTGTTTAGTATATAATTGGATAAATATAGTGAAGATGCATTAGGGGGCGACAACATGGGGAAAAAATATATTGCAAAGAATAAAATTATTTCTGCTGCTATAGTTTTAATGAGTAGTTATTTTATATATAGACTCATGACTAAAGAAATACCTCTTTGGCCTCCGATTACTACAATTAATTATAATGGCAAGGCTGTAGACACTTCTCTTGGTGATTATAATTGGATATCTAAAAATGGAGGTAGTAGTTATGAGACAGAAGGAGAATATTCTGTAGGACTCACTACTTCAAGATTTGATGCAAAAGCTGGTGATATAATTCATATTTCCATCTCCGCAAAACCTAAAAATGTGAGAATATGGCAGAAATTTGATGGTGATTACTATTCCAAGGAATATAAAATTTCTAAGGAGGGAAAGGACTATATCTTCAAGCTTCCAACAGAAAAAGGAGAATACGTATTTAACGTTTTTGCTAATTGGGATAACTATGACCACAATACATCTACAATCTTTCGTGTCCAAGTAAAATGATAAGATGAAATATGATACAATAAATTAAGGAAAGTCAAATGACTTTCCTTAATTTAGCTTAAAAATATGACTTTTTTGGTTTTATGATAAATATCGTAAGAAGTTTTCCTCAGACAAAATTTTAATGTTTTGTCCTTTAGCTAGTAGTTCAGCTGCCTTTCTTAATTTAATACTCATCTGATGAGGCTTTAATAGGTGTATATTCTTAGCTCCAGTAATTACGACATTAGTTTTCTTTGTTACTGAACTTCCCACCATACCACCAAGCTTCTTAATAAGTATTGTTGCATCAATTCTGGACATTGTGGATAAGGGACCCGTAAATACCACAACCTTATCCTTAAAATAGTCAGTGCTACAGCTGTATAGAGTACTGCTTACTTCTGGCATGTGCCTTCTTTTAGATACAACCCCACGTCCTAAAGTTCCGGCTGAAGTATAATTTCTTTCAAAAACTGTGCCTATTTTTACTCCTACCAATTTTGCTAATTCTTCAATGGTCTCAATTTCCAGCTCATCTTTAATTTTTAATAATATATTTGCAGCGGCAGTGGCATCTGCGCTGGCATGATGGTGCTTGAAGGTGTATCCTAAATGTTTATTTACCGTATTTAATTTCGCATCATCTAAATAAGAAAAGAAGTTTCTTGACATTATCATAGTACAGCAGTATCTAAGGTTGGGGTAGGGTAAATTATATAAATCTAATGTTTTTCTTAAAACGCTTATATCAAAAGAAGCATTATGAGCAATCACTAGGGAGTTATTTAAATACGGTAAGATATCATCCCATAATTCATCAAATTCCACGGCATCAGCTACATCGTCCTCACTAATTCCATGTATCCATATGTTCATAGGAGCAAATCTCATTTCCTTTGGTTTTATGAGCCAATATTTTTCTTCTGATATTTCACCATTTTTTACAACTGTTATACCTAGTGAGCAAGGACTATTTCTTTTTTCATTAGCTGTTTCAAAATCTATTGCAGTAAAGTTCATTAGCACTCTCCTAAAAATTATTTTGGTATACTAAACTCATATATTTTACTCTAAGAGAGTATCGTATGTCTATGTTCCAGCTAAATAATAAAATGTCCAGAAACTAAAATAGCAGTCTGGCACAACTGAGCAGCCTAGATGCAGAAGAAAGAAAAACCATGAAGGCTACTATATGGATAAATATATGGGTTATAAAGAAAAATATTAATGCAGAGGATTGAAAGGAGGTATAGGCTAATAGTGGTATAATGTAAAATAGTACAGCCGCAAGTCTGCCTAAATAATCAAAAATAAAAATAGATTTTTCGCTTGTATGTTTCTTTAAGAAATATGATGTAAATATAAATTCTATGAATTTAAATAAAATTATAAATAAAAACCATAAAGGTGTTATGTGTAAATAAAGTAATACAATATAAGATGTTACAATAAAAAACAAATCTGCAGCAACATCAAAGACAGCTCCAAAAGCAGAAGCATGTCCACTGAATCTTGCAATTTTTCCATCGAATAAGTCTGTTATAAATATTAATAAAGAAAATGTAATTGGAACTCCTAAGTTTCCAAAATGCCTTAGTATATAAAAATTTATAAAGCAAGTCAACACTATCCTTAGTAGAGTCAGTATATTTGGTAATTGCTTTATAAGATTTGTCTTAAGAGTAAGCATTTTAACGCCTCCATATCAATTACTATCTAGGGGGGTTCCTAATATCATTCCATCAATAATACATTTTATATGATGATTTATAAGTTTATTTCTTTGTTCTTCATTAATATTAGTTTCAGTTATAAGGCGCATTGTAAGTCCAAACATGGCACACCATATGATTTGAGCGGTTAATTCAATGTTGTTGTCATTCATGGAACTGTAAACATCCTTTAAGCATTTACATAACATTGCTATTGCCTTCCTTTTGTTTGAGGCACCTTGAAAAAGTACGGATGTGTGTTCTAAGATAGCTGGCGAGCTGTTAAGCATTATATTTTTATATTCTTCTGAGGTTTTGATGGTTAGATTAATATAGTTTTTTGCCATTTTTCTCATTATTTCCACAGGATCCTTTGATGAAATTTGAGCAGATGTCAGTGTATCTAAAATCTTATCATAGCTATTTTTCATAAGGCTATTTACGATATCTTCTTTATCCTGAAAATAATGATATATAATTGATGGTGAGTATTCTATTTTATTGGCTATCTTTCTAACAGACAGGTTATCAAATCCCTCTGTTGTAATGATTTCATTTGCAGCATTAAGGATTAATTTGCGCATTTCTTCTCTTTCACGCTCTTTACGTTCTTTTATACCCATACTATATCTCCTTTTAAACGATGTTGTTGTATTGAACACTGTTAAAAGAATTGTAGCATTTTCAATTATCTAAGTCAATATAAGGAGGATTTGGGTATGTACTTTCTGGGTAATATGGTATAATGTCTTAACACAAAAGTTATTGCGAAATGGAGAGAAATAATATGTTATCAAAATTATCTAATCTGGTATTGGGACTTATTTGGAAAAGACCATTAAATCCATATGAGATCACTAAGTTGCTAGAAAGGCCAGAGGTTCAGGATTGGTTTCCTATGTCTTCAGCTTCCATATATACGACTATTAAAAATTTAAGCAAAAATGGTTATATCATTGGTGAAACAAAACAAGAAGGGAATCTTCCTCCCAAAACTATATATTCTTTAACGGATGCAGGTGAAAAAGCTCTAATGGAATTCCTAGTGTGTGGTCTTGAATCCTACAATACTGAGGCTAGTAATTTTGGTATTTCATTGTTTCATATCTGCAGTATAGAAAAAGAACTGGCTGTTAAAGTGCTTAATAACAGAATAAAAAGATTGCATGAAATGAAGAAAGAAGCAAAAAATAAATTAGATTATTCTCCAGTAAAGACACCTATTAATTTTAAAATGATGTTGAAGTACAATGTGTATAAAATTCAAACGGAATTGAAATTTACTAAGGAATTGTTACAAGAAATTGAAAAAGATAATACCTGGGATTCTTCTTTTGTCAGGTTATTAAAATAACTCTTAAAGTTAAGTAAGAACTAATTGTTGACGGGGAATTTTTACACTGATATACTAATATGTATTAGTACTTACATATATTAGCTTAATATATATGAAATAGCAATTACAGGAGGATTTTTTATGAGTATAATAGCAAAGAGTTTGATTGAGTTAATTGGAAATACACCAATGCTCGAACTATCTAATTATAATAAGAAAGTTAAAGCGGAAGCAAGAATAATAGCTAAACTTGAATCCTTTAATCCAGGAGGAAGTGTAAAAGATAGAATAGGACTTTCAATGATTAAAGATGCAGAGGATAAAGGAATTATTAATAAGGATACTGTGATTATAGAACCAACCAGCGGTAATGCAGGGATAGCTTTAGCTCTTGTAGCAGCTGCTAAAAAATATAAAATTATTATCACTATGCCAGATAACTATAGTATTGAAAGAAGAAAGCTATTAACTGCCCTTGGAGCAGAAGTAGTTTTAACTCCAGGCATAGAAGGAATGATGGGAGCTGTAAAAAAGGCAGAAGAATTAGCAGAAAAGACACCAAACTCTTTTATACCACAGCAGTTTGCAAATCCTTCAAATCCAAATATTCATAGAGATACTACTGGTGAAGAAATATGGAGAGATACTGAAGGCAATATAGATATTTTTGTTGCTGGTGTAGGTACAGGCGGAACCATTACAGGTGTAGGGGAATATCTAAAGGAGAAGAACCCTAACATTAAGATAGTTGCTGTAGAACCCAATGATGCAGCAGTTCTATCTGGAGGAGCTCGCGGCCCTCATAAACTTCAAGGAATAGGTGCAGGATTTATACCGGAAGTGCTAAATGTAACAGTAATAGATGAAATAATTAGAGTAAGGAATAGCGAAGCCTATGAAACAACAAGAACATTAGCAAAAGAAGAAGGACTGCTTGCAGGTGTATCCTCAGGTGCAGCATTATTTGCAGCAGCAAAACTGGCAAAGAAATCTGAAAATAGAGGTAAAAATATAGTTGTTCTTTTACCTGATACTGGAGAAAGATATCTATCAACAGATCTGTACACAAATTAACTCTCTCGACCCCAGGTCGAGCTTTCATTCATAAACTTATGTGGAGAATGTGGTAACTAGTAGTACTATCTAAGTATAGAGATGTGCCCAACTAATTAACTCTCTCGACCTCAGGTCGAGCTTTCATTCATTATCCTGTGTGAGGTATACTGTATATAAAAATATTGTATATCTTAGGTGATATCACTAAATTAAGAGAAAGTGCTGCAGCTTACTGGCTGCAGCACTTTTCTAATTAGTGATGGAATAATCTTATGCCTGAGCAGGACATAACCATATCATATTCATTACAAGCTTCAATAACAATATCATCTCTAACAGAACCGCCAGGTTGAACTATGTATTTAACTCCGCTCTTAGCAGCTCTATCTATATTATCTCTGAATGGGAAGAATGCATCAGAACCTAAGGAAACTCCTTTTAAGTTAGATAACCATTCTGCCTTTTCTTCAGCAGTTAATCTTTCTGGAACTTCATTTAGAATGTCAGCCCAATCCTTCATTTCTAATGGAGTAATATCATCTCTTAGGAATTGATCTATTAAGTTGTCTTTATTTGGTTGTGAAACTCCATCCTTAAAGGAAAGCTTAGCAACAGCAGGATGTTGTCTTAGATACCATATATCTGCCTTGGAAGCAGCTAGTCTAGTACAATGTACACGTGATTGTTGACCTGCACCAACTCCAATTACTTGACCATCCAATACAAAACAAACAGAATTTGATTGAGTGTATTTTAAAACAGCCATAGAAATAAGAAGGTCACGTTTTGCATTTTCAGGAAGATCCTTGTTATTAGTTACTATGTTAGTTAACATATCTTCATTTGCTAAAACATCATTTCTTTTTTGTTCGAATGTAACACCGTAGATTTCTCTTTTTTCTATACTTTCTGGTTCATAGTTCCAGTCCATTTCAATTATGCAGTAGCTGCCTTTTTTCTTTTTCTTTAATACTTCAAGAGCTTCATCTGTATAGCCTGGTGCTATTATTCCGTCTGAAACAGATTTGCTTAAAATATTAGCAGTTTGTAAATCAACTATATCACTTATAGCAGCCCAATCACCGAAGGATGACATTCTGTCAGCGCCTCTAGCTCTAACATAAGCAGCAGCAACAGGTGATAAATCCATACCTTCTACGAAATAAGACTTCTTTAAAGCATCACTTAATGGAAGTCCTACTGCAGCACCAGCAGGGCTAACATGCTTGAAGGAAGCAGCAGCTGGAAGTCCAGTTATTTGCTTTAATTCTTTAACTAGCTGCCAAGAATTGAAGGCATCCATAAAGTTAATGTAACCAGGAGTACCATTTAAAATTTTAAATGGTAGTGAATCATTGTTTGTATAAATCTTTGCTGGTTTTTGCTGTGGGTTACAGCCGTACTTAAGAATGAATTCTGAATTGCTCATACAATAACCTCCAAATTATGAAAATTTAACGCAAAAAAAGCCTGAGTAGATATATAAATATTTACCCAGGCGGTCGATACAAAGCCAATTATGCTCCCTGTGGTGAACTCCACTTCCGCCAGTCACATAATCTTTTTTATTAAATTACAGTAAGATTATAGCATTAACCTAAACCTATGTCTAGTAGCATGCTGATAAAGATTGTTTTTTATTATTTATAATAAAAAATTGTAAAAAACTGAAGTCTTTACCACGGAATAGTTGTATAGTAACTTGGGGAATTTTTAATAGAAGTAAAGCATAACTTAAGGAATTTTTAAGAATTAATTAACAAAAAATGAAGATTTGGTAATTATCATAAAGATATGGGGTGATGAAAATCAAGCTTAACTTAAATATGGTAATGCCAGTTAACATCATAATTTAGAGAAGGAGTTTTTATATGAATGTTTTTAGTAAGTATTTGTTAAAATCAATGCTAGAAAAGAAGGGAAGAGCACTGTTACTTTTGTTATCTATAGGAATTAGTACAGCTCTATTGGTTGCCTCTTTGGGGTCTGTTAAGGCACTGCTAGGCAGCATTACAAATCAGGTAAAAGGGGATTATGGAGATTTTAATGTGGCAGTTAGTCCAGGAAGAAGATTGGAGGTTCCGCTATTTGATCCTAGCGATGTGAATTCTAATGACATAATGAAAAGCTATAAGGGAATTTCTATAGGAGGGTATTTAAGCAATGATAATGAGAAGGAGTTTGATTTACGTGGAACAAGCCTTTCAGATTTTAAGACTTTTGGTAATATGACAATTATTAAGGACGATAATCTTGAGCCTTTCGCAGGAAAGAAGCTTATTATTTCGCAAAAGACAAGTGAAAGGCTAAAGGTTAAAGTTGGTGACGAGTTAAAATTAAATATATTAGGCAAAGATGAAATTTATAAGATAGCAGCAACAGCTGCAAATAAAGGCTTATTTGGAATGGAAACTGAAAAGCGATTGACATTTGTAACACCAGAGGAAAATGTATTTTCAATATATAATAAAAAAGGTCAATATAGTGAAATGCTGCTATCAGTAAAAACTGACAATTTAGATACTTGGATAAAAGATTTTAATAAGAAAAACAAGGAAAATAAAATAACAGCTTCAAAAATATTTGATGAACAAATCATTGAGCAGCAGTTAAATATGCTAAAAATGCCGTTGTTCTTTATGTTAGGAATAGTATTAATAATGACTACATTTATTATATACAGTTCCTTTAAGTTAATAATAACAGAAAGACTCTCTATTATTGGAACCTTTTTAAGCCAAGGTGCTACTAAGGGAAGAATAATATACATTTTATTGAAAGAAAGTTTAGCATATGGTGTTCTAGGGGCAATTATTGGAGATGCAATGGGAGCTGGACTAACTGCGTTGATAGCTTATGCCGGCAATCCTCTGAAGGATTATGGAGTAAAACCAACAGTAGAATATTATATACCTTATTTCGTAGGAGGTTTTATTTTTGCAATAGCTTTATCCCTGCTTTCAACTTTAGTTCCGATTTTATCAATAAGAAAATTGCCTATAAAAGATGTAATATTAAATACAGTAAGTGCATCAAATAAGATATCTATAAAGGGTTTTGTTGTAGGTCTAATATTTATTATTTCAGCTGTAATATTGCATTTTACAGGAGAGAAAATGAGCTATAGAGGGGCTATATTCAGCATAATTTTAGCTTTCTTTGGAGTAATGCTAATTATTCCTAAACTTGTTGATTGGGTGTGCTGCCCATTGGTAAGGGGAATAAGAAACCTTAACGGCTTATCTATGCTTTCCTTTAATAACGTAAGAACCTCTAGGCTTTTAATTAATAACATGAGATTAATAACTATTTCAATAATCTCAATATTAATAATAGCTGCACTTAAGACTACAATGATGGATACAGTTAGTGGTGCTTATGAGGGGATGAAATTTGATGTGGGTGTTACAGTGACTTCTAACTATTCAAAGAACATTTATGATATCATTCATGAGTATCCAGATGCTTCTAATATTATTGAAGTAGGCAGCATTATGGGAAATCTAAATGGAGATACAACTAAAATTATGAATGTACAGTATGTTGATCCATTAAAATACAAGAATTTTGAGAATTATACAGTGTTTAAAGATAAAGAAAAGGAACTTAATGCACTAAATGAAGATGAGGATGGAATCATAATCTCAAGACAAGTTTCTTTAAGATATAACATAAAGCAAGGTGATACTGTTGCCGTTAATGTTGAGGATAGAAGTGAAAAGTTTAAAGTATTATCCATATATGATGCAAAACTTATGGACTCAGGAAACTTAAATCTTATATCATTAAAAGCTGCATCAAAGCATTTTGATATAAAATATCCAACGAACTATTGGATTACAACCAAGGATTCACCAAATGATGCAAAAAAAGCTCTTGAAAAGAAATTAAAGGGTCTCGGAGCTACTTTGATTACTAGAGTTGAAATGATGAAGCAAAATAATGATAATAATATGCAGATGGCTAATATATTAAGTATATTTTCATATATAACCATGATAATAGGTGCCTTTGGTATAGTAAGTAATGTTTCTATAAGCTTTATTCAAAGAAAGAGAGATATGGCTGTAATCAGCTCAGTAGGATTAACTAAAGGTGGACGAGGATATATGATTGTACTAGAAGGTATATTCCAGGCACTAGTCGGTGTATGTATATCTTTAGTAGCTGCTTATGGTATAAATACATGCTTAACGGATATATTTAAATTCCTTACTATGGATATGGATTTGAAGTATCCTGTTAATACAATTCTACCTGTAATAATTACTACAATCTTATTAATGTTGGTAACATCATTATCATCGGTAATAAGAAGCAGAAAATTGCAAATAGTTCAAGAGTTAAAATTTGAATAGCTTCAATCATAGGAGGGAAAAAAATGACTAAAGCAATAGAAGTTAATAATTTATATAAATCTTTTAAACTAGGTAAGGAAAGCGTAGATATTCTAAAGGATTTAACCTTTTCAATAAACAAAGGAGAATTTTTATCTATCATGGGGCCTTCAGGCTGCGGTAAATCTACTCTACTATATTTGCTAGGTGGATTAGATAATGCTACTAGCGGCAGCATAATAATAAACGGAAAAGATTACTCAAAAATAAAAGAAAAACAAAAAAGTAAAATGAGAAGAACAGAAATGGGTTTCGTATTTCAGTTTTATAATTTAGTTCCTAATCTTAATGTAGAAGATAATATATTACTTCCAATTCTCTTAGATGGAAAGAAACCTAAGGCCTTTGAAAAGCAGCTTGGAGAGATACTTGATATAATTGGAATGACTGATAGGAGAAAACATACACCAAGAGAATTATCTGGAGGACAGCAGCAAAGAGTAGCTATAGCAAGAGCTTTACTATTTAATCCGGAAATAATCTTAGCTGACGAACCTATAGGTAATTTGGACTCAAAATCAGGTATAGAAGTAATGAAATTATTTGAAAAGATTAATAAAGAATTTGGAAAGACTATAGTTCAAGTAACTCACTCCTTAGAATCAGCATCCTTTGGTACAAGAATACTAAATATTAAAGATGGTGAAATCGAAAGAGATGAACTAAGTGCATAGCATTAATATGAATTAATTCAAAGGGCTGTCCTCAGAATAATTGAAAAATTATTTGTAGGGACAGCCCTTTATAGATTATGATGATATTAGAATTATAAGGATTTTAATAAGTTTTACAAGACAGTATTATTTTCAAAGAAGTGCTGCAGCAAATCAAGGTATTTATCTGGATAGACTTGGCTAATTTCACCATGTCTACTTTTTTCAACTACCTTTAAAAAGCTGCCACAAATAGTGTTATTAAGTAATAGAGAGGATTTTTTCATTACTGATAACTCCTTTTCACCAACTAATATCAAGGTTTTTGCTTTTGTATTACATAGAGTTGAAGGCATAGAATAGTTCCCATTGCTTATTGTTATGTTTATAAGGGTTTGCTTTGTCATACGTAAACTATCCTCATAGTAGCTTTCAAATAGTTCGTCAGGTATGTTTAATTCTTTAGCCTGTAGTTTTGCAAACCATCTTTTTTTTATTAATCCATATAACATATTGTACATAGGTACAATAAACTTTGTTGCCATTTTTATAGGATATATTAGAGCGCTTTCTATAACTGCGTACTCAGTAATATCACATTCTTTAGATAAAATTTCTACAAGAATTTGCGCCCCAAGAGAGAGACCACAAATTGCAAAAACTCTCCCGTTACAATTTCCTTTTATATAATCAATAACGTGCGTTGAGGAGGTCTGTATACTTATAAAATTATTATTATAATCCTCACCATGCCCATCTATAATAGGTGCAACAATATAATAATCCTTCTTCAATGCCTCAATTTGTGGTTTTAATGTCCACCAAGATACTCCACCACCATGAAGAAAAATAACAACTGGAGCATTCTTATTGCCAAATTCTTTAAATAGCATATTTATTCCTCCTTATGTAAGTATTTAACCTAGTAGAACTCAGAAATACTTAGAAGCTTTCCTATGGTTTCTTTTATATTCATACAAGCTTTATTAAGTTCTTCTCGATCCTTTATAAAGGCCTGAGCTTGAATTTCCCTAACCAATGCACCAAGTATATATACAATGTTTTCAACATCTATATTAATAACTGGTTTAAATGATCCTTGTTTAATACCCCTATCAATAATAAAACTTAGCTCATTCATTAAGCTTTCATATAAAGGAGAAAGTTTTCTCTGATATTCTGATTTTGCCTCTTCGTATTTATCGCTGTTTAGCATTATTTCAAGAGTGTACTGTGAAATTAGAAGAAGGGTACCAGGTTCGTTTAAGGCAATATGGATTGTATTATCAAGGTACATTTTTAGTGCAGTCATTGGATCTTCTTCAGCGATGGTGTGAATACTTTTTTTCCCCTGGTCCAGTTGGTGCATAAGAAAAATGAAGGACTCATTCAGTAACTCTTGCTTACTTTTAAAATATTCATAAATGGTTGATTTACCTATATCAGCTATCTCGGCAATTTGCCTAGTGGTGGTTTTATTAATACCGTATTTGGTGTAGGCCTGTAGTGCTGCTGCTAGAATTTTGTTTCTTTTAACTTCAGTTGTATTATTCAAAGAAAGTCATCCCTTTCAAATTAGTAGACCGACTATTCGGTCGGAAACCTAATTACATTATATTCCTTTAGTGTGAAATGTCAACACATAATATGTGGATAAATTCAATCCTAAAATCAGAGATACTATATATCATTTTTTTGGTATATAATAATAGTTATTAAATACTCTATATATTGGTAGGAGGATGATTTTACATGGCGCTTGCTCATAATATACCTGTTTCCTATGAGGAATATAGTAATTTAAGAGAAAATACAGAGGATATATTAGAATATATTGATGGGATAGTCTATATGTCACCATCTCCATCAACTAAACATCAAAGGATTTCAGGCAGGTTGAATGCCAGACTTATCATCTTTTTAGAGGGAAAAGTCTGCGAAGTATTTCAAGCTCCCTATGATATAGAGTTAAAAAGAGATGGAATAGAAGGTAAAAAATTAGTAATTCCTGATTTAAGTATTGTCTGTGATAAAAATGGAATTATGGATAATAGGTTTGTAGGGGTTCCTGAGATGGTAATAGAAATCCTTAGCCCATCTAATCAGGGGCATGATTTGGTAACTAAGTTTAATCTATATATGAAATATGGTGTGAAAGAATATTGGATAGTAAACCCCATGAAAGATGCAGTTACTATATATACTTTAAATCAGGATGGTCTATACGAACAAGCAGATATAAAGGTGAGTAAGGGCATAATAGAATCTGTCTTTTTAGAAGGGTTTAAGGTTGATTTGGAATATTTGTTTTCTTAAAACATTTAACGCCTCACTTAATTAGTGAGGCATTAAATGCTAGTTATAAAGTAAACAATGTATTTTAATAGTACAAGTTGTGGGTTATAATACCATTATAATTTAATAATATCGATAGTAATTGTAGTTTAATCGATGACTATGTTTATAAACAAAAATCAAAAATTAAATCTACGCTTTTGGATAAAATAGCATAAAAATAGAGAGGCGAAGAATTTGGATAAGATTATTTACAAATACATAGACTGCAGAAACAAAATATTTGATCAAGTAATAAATTTAAGATACGATATACTTTTTAAACCGTATAGTATGGTTGAAAAATACGAATATGATGAATTAGATGAAATAAGTTTACACCTAGTAGTATTAGATAAAGAAAAGCTTGCAGGATATTCAAGATTGACTAATTTTGATGGCATCGGAAAAATCACTAATGTAGTTGTTGATCCAGAATATATAGGTAGAGGGATTGGATCTGAAATGATAAAAAAACATATCGCTAAGGCTAAAGGGTATTCCATTAATTGTATATATTTAAATTCTAGGCAGGATACCGTTAATTTTTATGAAAAAATTGGATTTCAATGCGACGATGAAGCTAGTATATCTGAAAGAAGCGGATTGTTATTACAAAAGATGCATATAAACATAAGCTAAGTTTTCATAGGTGTATTCATATCCTATGAAAACTTAGCTTAGCTGACATCTATACTTAAAGTTTAAGCAGTAGCAAAATCTAATACTTTTGCATTTATCCAATTAACTATATCTAAAAATATCTCTTCATTTGAGATTTCATTATGCAGAGAATGATATAAGCCTTCCCATATTTTAAGTGTGCAAAGTTCCTTTGGAGCATTATTTGCAAAAGCAATGCTTGCTTTATGAGAAGTTATCTTATCTTCATCACCATGAAATATTAACAGTGGAATATCTAATTCATAAGCATGGTTAACAGCCCAAAGTCCCGATTTATAAGCATTGGTAAAGAGCCTTGCAGAAATATTGCTGTGTACTAAAGGGTCTTTACTATACTCTTCTGAAAGACCTGGTTTGTGAGACAAGGCTGCCTCGTTAACCACATTATCAACTAATAAAGTAGGATATATTTTATCAAATAAGAAGGTTGAGTAGAGCTTGAACGCAGATGGATTTGAATAAAGACTGAGCCAAGGTGCACTAGCCATAACACCAGCTATTTTTGGATGACGGCGAAGTACATAATTTAATACCTGATTTCCACCAAAGCTGTGCCCAAACAAAAATACCGGTAATCCATAAAAGCTTTCTTTAGCTGTGTTTATTAATATATCAATATCATCCATAAGAGCTTCGTAGGAAGGTATATGACCTCTTTTACCTTCAGATTTCCCATGTCCTCTAAGATCGAAGGTCACCACAGCAAAATTGTTATTTGTAAGATATTTAGACATATTCGAAAACCAGCCGCTGTGATCTCCTAATCCGTGAACAATACAAATTACTGCTTTAATAGCACCCTCGGGAAGCCACTTTCTAAAAAATAAATTTGAACCATCCTTTGCTTTATTTGAAAATTCTAATGCTCTCATTAATAATTCCTCCCCTGAAACTGAACAATACAAAATAATCCTAGTATTCCTATATGTATTGTATAAATAATAACATTTTATAGAACCATTGTCTACAATGTTTAATAAGAAATTATTATTTTTTAACTACAAAGAAAGCTTCCCCAATTTTGAGGAAGCTTTCTTTTAATTCCATTTTTCTGCCCACTTTTGTATTTCTTCCATAGCCTTTTCTAGCTCTTTACCTTTTTCCGTAAGTTCATATTCAATACGTACAGGCATTTCAGGATAGACTTTACGACTAATTATCCCTTGCTCTTCTAACTCCTTGAATCTTTCTGTGAGCATACGGGCACTTAGGTTAGGAATGATTTCCTGTATGTCAGAAAATCTTTTAGCACCATTTAATAGTGAATTTATAATTAGCCCGGTCCATCTCTTACCAAGCAATTCAAAAGCGGCTTCAAACTTCGGACACAAATGAAATTTATCCATAGTTATCATCTCCTATAATTATTTTATCATATTTACTTGACAAAAGTAAGTGTATTATTATATTATAGTTACATAAAGTAACTTGATTAATATTAATTACAAAAACAATATAAGTAATAAGATATATAAATATTACCGAAGTTATATAGGAAAGGTGAGAAAATGTTTAAATTCTTGAAAAAAATATTAAGTAATGAAAAGGAGAAAATTAATATGTCAAAAATATTGTATATTACTGCAAACCCAAAATCTCAAGAAGAATCATATAGCCTATCAGTAGGAGAGGCATTTATTGATGCATATAAAAAGGCTAATCCAAATGATGAAATAGTAACTGTAGATTTATATAAGACAGAAATTCCGTTGATTGATGAAGTTATTTTTAGTGCATGGGGTAAATTTGCACAGGGACTTTCCTTTGAGCAGCTAACTACAGAAGAGCAAAATAAAATTGCAGCTATGAATAATATATTAGAACAGTTTTTATCAGCTGATAAATATGTATTTGTAACACCATTGTGGAATTTTACAGTACCTCCTAAGATGAAGGCTTATTTAGATAATATTTGTATTGCGGGTAAGACCTTTAAATATACAGAGAATGGTCCAGTAGGACTTTTAACGGATAAGAAAGCTATTCACATTCAAGCTAGGGGAGGGGTGTACTCTAATGGTCCCGCAGCTGATCTTGAAATGGGCGATAGATATATGAACACAATATTTAGTTTTATCGGAATAGCTGATAAAGAATCTATAATTGTAGAAGGTATGAATGCAGCCCCTGATAGAGCACAAGAAATAAAAGCAAATGCAATAAATAATGCTAAAGAAACAGCGAAGAGATTTTAACACATATAACTGAAAGGATTAAAATAAATAGAGAGGAGTGAGTAATATGATTTCGCCGCTATTTGTATGCCATGGAGGACCTAGTCTTGTAATTGAGGATAATGAATATACTAGGTTTCTTAAAGACTTAGGTAAAAATATTAAACCGAAAGTAATTGTAATTTTTACAGCTCATTTTGAAGAAGATATAACTACTATATCTGCTGTAGATGGCACTTATGAAATGATTTATGACTTCTACGGATTTCCTGAGGAACTCTATTCTGTAAGATATCCTGCTAAGGGGTCAACAGCAATAGCATCAAGAATATCTGATATGCTTAAAAAGAATAATATTGAAAGTAAATTAGACACAAAGAGAGGTCTTGATCATGGTTCCTGGTCAATGCTTCAGCTCATGTATCCAAAGGCTGATATACCTGTTGTTCAAATGTCTGTTAATCCGAATCTGCCAATGGAAGAGCAGTACAAGGTAGGAGAAGCAATTAGAGAGTTATGTAGAGAAGATATTTTAGTTATTGGCAGTGGTGCAACAGTACACAACCTTTTAACTATCAATTGGGAAGCTGTTAAACCTGAAGCATGGGCGGCAGAATTTGATGATTGGTTAGTTGAAAAGGTAGCCAATAAAGAATTACAAAATCTATATTCATTTAGCCAGCTTGCTCCTCATGCTAAAATGGCTGTACCTAGAGAGGAGCATATAGTTCCATTATTCATTGCAATGGGAAGCGCATCAGAAGAAAACTTACCAAAGCTTCTTCACCGCAGCTATGATTATGGCACTTTAAGTTATATCTGTTTTCAATTTTAAATAGAAGTACACAAATAATCTCGCTCGATCTCAGATCGAGCTTTCGTTCGTTATCTTTTACGCAGTCAACGTGTTACTGAACTTTTGCTTATACTCTTGAATTATAGAAAGTGATATGAGAGGATATATTGCAGAATAAAAATTACAAAGGATGATAAAATGGATAGTAAAAAATTTTTTACAAGTAAAATTAATATTGTAATATTTGCAGCAATCGCTACATTGCTTTGGGGAAGTGCTTTCCCGGCAGTTAAAATTGGGTATAGTATCTTTAGAATTTCAGGTAGTGATACTGCCTCCAAATTAATTTTTGCAGGATATAGATTTACTATAGCAGGAACGATGGTTTTAGGCATATCGCTAGTGTTAAATAAAACCATTTTTCCCTCAAGTAAAAAAGATTTTTCAAGATTAGCTATATTAGGATTATTGCAAACCACAATTCAGTACATTTTTTTCTATATTGGCTTGTCAAATACTACTGGAGTAAATGGTTCTATAATGAGCTCTGCCGGTACCTTTTTTTCAGTTATCTTTGCTCATTTTATATATAAGAATGATAAGCTTAGCTATTCAAAAATTATAGGATGTATTGCTGGATTTATTGGTGTGGTAATAGTTAATTTTGAGAATGGTATGCATTTTAGCTTTAATTTTTATGGTGATGGTTTTATTATAATTTCAGCAGCAGCTTCAGCTATAGCAGCCATTTACGCTAAGGAAATAAGTAATTCTATAAATGCCATAATTGTAACAGGGTATCAGCTTTTTTTAGGAGGTATGGTACTTATTGTTCTGGGATATGTCACTGGAGGTAAGTTGGCTAATTTTACTCCTAATTCCACCATGCTGCTAGTGTATTTGGGATTCTTGTCCGCAGCGGCCTTTACACTTTGGACTACTCTTATGAAATATAATAAGGTGGGAAGCATTAGTATTTATAACTTTTTAACTCCTATTTTTGGAGCTATTTTATCTAGTATATTCTTGGGAGAGAATATTTTAGAAATAAAAAACGCTGCAGCACTAGTTCTTGTGTGCATAGGAATTTATACTGTGAACAGTGATGTTATTAAAAGAGTAGTTAAGAAATAACCTGATTTATATTCATAATAAATTATTTATTAATAAAAAGTTTATAGTTTATTCATCGTTTTTGTATTAAATAGCCATAATTTTATGGGATAATTTTTGAATAATAACTTGATTATAGGCTATTTAAAAAAATAAGGAGGGATGATCTATGGATATAAATGGTGCAATGAGCACATATAACATGTCCTCGCTATGGAATGCAATGAATAATACTTCAAGCACTTCAACTGTACCACTGGTAACTAATATTAGTTCTGCGGTACAAGAAAATAATTTGAAAAATAATTATTTTGGTGAAACTACAAGTACAGAACTTCAAGATATTTATCAGCAGGTAGAGCCAACTTATGGTATCCCTTTAACCTATGATAACTCCGGGAGTTTGACCATGCCATCCATTACTACTTTGCCAAGTAATAGCATGGCGCAAGCTGATTCTAATATTTTATCACTTATTCAGAGTGGTGAATCCTCCTCTGATTTAACGGAATCAAATATTTTATATCAATTTAACGCAATAGAAAGTGGAATCTATCAGGCTGCTGCTTCTAAAATTACCTCTTCAGATCCTAGTACTGTGTATAATAGTGTAAATTCATTGTTAGATAACCAGACTGAGAGTACTGGTAATAATTTAGATGTTACAGTATAGAAGTAACAACTTAAAGGAATTATCTCAAAATGACTGACAAGTTATTTAAAGATAATTCCTTTTTAATTTACTATTTCCATCATTTATCACGCTAAGAGCTTATCTATCACTTTGGAAGTAGTAAAAAATATAATTCAGTATCTTGCAATAAACAATACTGAATGTTATACTATAGTCATACATTAAAAGGAAAAGGAGGTAATAGCATGAATACTCAATTAAAGAAAGGAATCTTAGAGCTGTGTGTGCTAGTGGTTTTGGATAGAAAAGATTGCTACGGTTATGAACTGGTGAGTGAAATTTCTAAGAATATACAAATATCTGATGGAACCATTTATCCACTACTTAGGAGATTGAATCAGGAAGGGTATTTTGATACCTATCTTCGGGAATCTCAAGAAGGACCTCCTAGGAAATATTACAGATTAACGGAGTTAGGCAGAGAAACAAAGAAACAGCTTCTAGAGGAATGGCTGGATTTTGTTAAGGGAGTAAATAGTATTATAAGGGAGGCAAGTATAAATGAATAAAAAGGAATTCTTACGAATTTTAGAAACTGCTCTCAGTGATTTCAATGTAGATGAAAGAAAAGAAATACTTTATGATTATGAAGAGCATTTTAGATTAGGGAAAGAAAGTGGAAAAAGTGAAGATGAGCTTATTGAAGAATTAGGTGATCCTAAAGATATTGCCAATCAATATAGAGTGGAAAAAGAAATTTTAGACAAGTATGAACTGGAAGGCAATTGTGAAAAATCAGAAAAAATTCCTATTGGAGTTTCTATAATTGCAGGTATTGGTCTATTATTTTTTAATTTGATATTTATATTAGGACCATACATAGGTATAGCAGCAACAATAATAGCATTATTTGTATCAGCTATAGCTATAGCAATTGCTGGAGCCGCAGCGGCTATTTTTGTGGTTTTTGCACCTTTGATACCACATACTACGGTGGCGCCAACATTAACAGCAACTATAGGTATTATACTATTTTCTATAGGTACTGTTGCTATGGGGCTACTATTCTTAATTGGAATGTGTTATGTGGTGAAATATTTCTGCGTAGGAACAGCTAAATATATTAAATGGAATATCAAAATTGTAACAAGGTAGGAGAGGGGATAGTATGAATTTTTTCAATAAGCTGAATATAAGAAAGCTGGTTATATATCTTTTGGGAATAATGTTTATATGTTACGGAGCAGGTGCACTGTTCATATTTTCAAATAATGGGAGAGAAGTGTGGAAAGAAGGGAGTAGTTATAATATTAATGAAAGCAATGTTATTGAAGATTTAAATGGTTTGAAAGATATAGAAATAGATGTGCCTAGTACGGATATTGATGTAATAACGGAAGGAACTAATCAGGTAAAGGCAGAATTAAACGGAAGTTTAATAGCTAGTGGCAAAGTTGAAAGACCTGAACTCCAATGTTATAAAGATGGCAATAAAATCTACATAAAGGTGATACAAAAATCCCTTATGGTCTTTAACTTTTTTTATAGATCAAATATTAAGTTAAATGTATACATCCCTGATTCTTATAAAGAGAATCTATCTGTGCATTCATCTTCAGGGGATGTGAATATAAGCAATCATACTTTTAATAAGCTTAAAAGTGAATTAACTTCTGGGAATTTACAGGTTAACAATATAAATACAGATACTTTTGAGCAACATAGCAGTTCAGGGGACGTAAAGGCAGAAAGGTTAACTACAAAGAATACTACCATAGATGTAACCTCAGGAACTATAAGATTAAATAAGTTCAATGGCGACTTACAGACTAGAAGTTCTTCAGGTGATACAAGTATAGAGTATGATAATTTTAATAATAAGGTGGACATACAAGCTACTTCAGGAAATATAAAATTAAAATTGCCTAAAAGTGCAGAATTTGCTTTAGATGCTTCTGCTTCTTCTGGAGGTGTAAACTGTAAATTTCCTATAAGTTTTTCAGAGAAAGGCGAACATGTGCTTAAAGGTACTGTGGGCAGCGGAAAAAACAATATTAATATTGTTACATCTTCAGGGGATATAAATATATCACAGTAAACGATGCCTGCTATAGAATTACATTGCATAGCAGGTAACTCCAAAGTGCTTTTTCAAGTTTATGGATATATAAACAAGTAAAAGTTTTATTATAAATAGTAACTACACATAATATCATATAGGTAGGTAAAAATAATTGTGTCAAAGATGGGTGAAATATTTTGGAGGTGACCAGTATGGCAACAGATGTTAGTTTTCTTACAAAAAATAGCGAGGACTTTTATAATGCCATAGAAAGCAGACGTTCAATTTATGGTATTAGCAAGGATTCCTTGATTTCAGAAGAAAGATTACTTGAAGTTATAAATAAAGCAGTAAAGTATACTCCATCTTCTTTTAATGCTCAAAGTTCCAGAGTAGTTGTTTTAATAGGACAGCAGCATAATAAATTATGGGATATAACAGAAACAGCATTAAGAAGGGTAGTTCCAGCAGAAAATTTCTCCGAAACACAGCAAAAAATGGATGCTTTTCGCAGGGGCTATGGTACAGTTCTATTCTATGAGGATGAGAATGTAATTAAAGGTCTTCAACAAAAATTTGCGCTTTATGCAGATAATTTTCCTGTATGGTCTAATCAATCCTCTGGAATGCTGCAATATGTTGTTTGGACATCACTTGAGCTAGAAGGTTTTGGTGCTTCACTTCAGCATTATAATCCACTTATTGATGAGGATGTAAGAAAGCAGTGGAATATACCTGGCAACTGGAAGCTTATAGCTGAGATGCCTTTTGGAAAACCTACTGCACCTGCTGCAGAAAAAGATTTTATACCATTAGAAGAAAGAGTAAAGATATTTAAATAAGGTAAAAAAGAAAGCCAGCTGGCTTTCTTTTACTTTAAAAATCTTTTACTAAAGTCTTCTATTTGAGCACCTGCTTCAGCTAATTTTTCATCTACTACACTAGCTTCTTGAATATGGCCAACAATTGATTCAGTAGTAACCTTTAATATTTCATCTATAGCTGAGATTTCTTCACTCATTTTTTCAATTTGAGATTTTTGATTGGATAAGATGGTCATTACTCCCTTTACTTCTTCCTCAATCTGAGATACAGAAGATAGACTATCTCCTATTTTTTCAATAGCTTCACCAGATGCACTAACACCTCTTGCTATTACACTATTAGATTTATCAGAATTTTTAAGAACCACCTTTGTTTCATCTTCAATATTTCCAATTAGCGTTGATATATCCTTTGTACTTTCTTTTGTCATTTCTGCTAATTTCCTTATTTCACCAGCAACCACTGCAAAGCCTTTTCCTTGTTCGCCAGCTCTAGCAGCTTCTATAGCAGCATTTAATGCTAGAAGATTTGTTTGACTTGCTATATTAGTTATTAATTGAACAACTTCATTAACCTTTCCAAACATCTTCGCTAGTTCATTAATACTTTCAGTACTATTTTTATTTTCATTTTCTAAGGAATTTATTATATCAGCCATTTCCTCTATAGCTTGTTTACCTTCTTGAGACTTGTTTACAGTGTCTTCTGTAGTTGTTATTAGTTTACTTCCCTGAGAAAATAGATCATCTGTATATGTATTGGTAAGCGTAGTTAAGTCTGAAATTGAATTCATATGAGTTTTAACCTTATCGGAAAGTTTCTCTAGTAAATCATGTTGACTGTTTACTAAATGATGTTGTTTTATAGTATTACCCATTAATTCATTCATTTCATGAGTAAAATTAATAGCTTCGTTTTGAAATACAGAATCACTTTTATTAAGGCCTTCTGTTTCTTGTAGTGTGTTTTGTGAAGCTGTGGTATTATTTTTCTTAAAAATAGACATTGTTTTGTCACCTCGTTAATTATTTTTAGATTTAAGTGAATTGAAATAATGATTGGTTATATAAAATAGATTATATTAAAGAACATTGTCTTTACGTAATTTGATTATAAAGGTATTTAACAAATTTAATGTGATTTAAATCAATATATCATAAGAATATTATGTGTTCAATTATATTTTATCATATTTATATTTTTTTTGTTTAGAAAAGTCGGAATATACGAAATAAAGCGTTAATTTATTTTTGTTTAGCCTTTGTTTCATTTCAATTTACAGTTTTCATAAATTACTGTAAAATAGTCAGTAATAATGTACTGATGTAGGGGTCATAAAGATTGCAAATTTTTATGCACAGTATAAGGAGGCTATAATAAATGAAGTGTGATATAAGGAATTATCTTAAAGATAGAATACTAGTACTAGATGGGGCAATGGGTACTGTTATTCAAGGATATAAATTAGAAGAAGCAGATTACAGCGGCGGTTGCAATTGTCATCATCACAACCAAAAAGGAAATAATGATTTATTAAATTTTAATCGTCCGGATGTAATTAAAGCGATTCATGAAAGATATCTACGAGCAGGGGCCGATATAATAGAAACAAACACTTTCAATGCCAACAGAATGTCACAGGCAGACTACAGCATGGAAGACAAGGTTTACGAATTAAATTATGAGGGAGCAAAGCTGGCCAGAGCAGCAGCAGACAGCTTTATGAGTAAGCATCCTGGTGAAACTCGTTTTGTTGCAGGTTCCGTAGGACCTTCTAACAGATCAGCTTCTATATCTCCAGATGTAGAGAATCCTGGATTTAGAAATATAAGCTTTGATGAATTGGTTTCAGCCTACGCGGAACAAATAAAGGGACTTGTAGATGGTGGAGTAGATGTATTATTAATAGAAACTATTTTTGATACTTTAAATGCAAGAGCAGCGATTTTTGCTGCAGATACGGTACTAGAAGAAAAGGGCATAGATATGCCGCTTATGATAAGCGGAACTATTACTGATAAGAGCGGAAGAACTTTATCAGGCCAGACTATGGAGGCTTTTGCTGCTTCTATAAAGAATGATAGAGTTATAAGTATAGGACTTAACTGTGCTTTTGGAGCTAAGGATTTAGTTCCTTTCATTAAAATGCTTTCAAAAACTCAGGACTTATATATAAGCTTCCATCCAAATGCAGGACTTCCAAATGCATTAGGTGAATACGATGAGCTTCCAGAGGAAACAGCGAAGCTTATAGAAGTATTAGCAAAGGAAGGTCAGTTAAATATAGTGGGAGGATGCTGCGGTACAACGCCGGATCATATAGCGGCAATAGCTAAAACTGTTAAAAATCATAAGCCAAGAGTAATTCCTGCTATTGAAAAGGAAACTATATACTGTGGACTTGAGCCAGTTAAGGCTAATAAAGAAAATAATTTCATTAATATAGGTGAAAGAACAAATGTAGCTGGTTCAGCAAAATTTGCAAGACTTATAAGAGAAAAGAAGTACGAGGAAGCATTAACTGTAGCAAAGGATCAGGTTGAGAATGGTGCACAGGTAGTAGATGTAAATTTTGATGATGCGCTTCTAGATGCAGCTCATGAAATGGATACCTTCTTAAAGCTTCTTGCCAGTGAGCCGGAAATATCAAAGGTTCCTGTAATGATAGATTCTTCAAAATGGGAAGTATTAGAGGTTGGTTTAAAAGCAATTCAAGGTAAGCCAATAGTTAATTCAATAAGCTTAAAGGTTGGAGAAGAAGAATTTATAAGACAAGCAAAGCTTATTAAGAAATTTGGTGCCGCTGTGGTGGTAATGGCTTTTGATGAAAAAGGGCAGGCTGATACCTATGAAAGAAAGATAGAGATATGCAAAAGAGCTTATGATATATTAGTGGATAAATTAAAGTTCCCAGCAGAAAATATTATTTTTGACCCTAATATATTAGCTATTGCAACAGGTATTGAAGAGCATAACAACTATGGTGTGGATTTTATAAATGCAACAAAATGGATAAAGGAAAATCTTCCTTATGCAAAGGTAAGCGGAGGGGTTTCAAATCTTTCCTTTTCCTTTAGAGGAAACAATGCCATAAGAGAAGCTATGCACTCAGTATTCTTATACCATGCTATAGATGCAGGTATGGATATGGGTATAGTTAACCCTGGTATGATTCAAATCTATGATGAAATAGATAAGGAATTATTACAAAAGGTAGAAGATGTTGTTCTAAATAAATACCCTGAAGCAGCAGAAAAACTAGTGGAATTTGCTGAAAAGTATAAGGCAGCTGAGGGAGCTTCTAATGAAAATAAGCTTAAATGGAGAGAAGCAGATGCTAAGGAAAGATTAAAACATGCCTTAGTAAAAGGTATTACAGAATATATAGAACAAGACGTAGAAGAAGCTAGATTAATGTATGATAAAGCATTACAGGTTATAGAAGGTCCTCTTATGGATGGTATGAATGTAGTTGGAGAACTGTTTGGTGATGGAAAGATGTTCCTTCCGCAGGTAGTTAAGAGCGCAAGAGTTATGAAAAAAGCAGTTGGCTATTTGCTTCCATATATAGAAGAAGAGAAAAAGGGCGGAGAAAACTCCAGTGCAGGAAAGGTAGTATTTGCAACTGTTAAAGGCGACGTTCATGACATAGGTAAAAATATTGTTGGTGTAGTGCTTGCATGTAACAATTTTGAGGTTATTGACCTTGGAGTAATGGTACCTTGTGAAATTATACTAGAAACAGCTATAAAGGAAAAGGCGGATATTATAGCCTTAAGTGGATTAATAACTCCATCACTAGATGAGATGGTGCATGTAGCAGAGGAAATGGAACGTCAAGGCTTTACTATCCCTCTAATGGTAGGTGGAGCAACAACTTCAAAGACTCATACTGCTTTAAAAATTGCTCCTAAATACTCCAATGGTGTAGTTCATACACTAGATGCATCTAAGGCTGTTCAGGCTGCTAAGAAGCTTATGAACAAAGAAAATAAAGCCCAATATTTGAAAGAAATTAATGAAGATTACGAAGTAGTTAAAGAAAATTACTTAAAGTATGAAAGAAAGCTGCTTTCTTTAGAAGAAGCAAAAGAGAAGAAATATAAGATAGATTGGACTAAGGCAGATATAAAGATACCTGAACTGCAAGGCATAAAGGTATTAGAAAACTATCCAATATCAGAGCTTAGAAAATATATAGACTGGACTTTCTTCTTTGTAGCTTGGGATATGGGAAAAGTATACCCAGCTATAATGGAAGACCCTAAATATAAAGATGAAGCTAAAAAGCTATTTGACGACGCAAATAAGATGCTGGATCTAATAGAAAAAGAAAATATTCTAACTGCTAAGGGAGTATTCGGATTATTCCCTGCAAACTCAGTTGGAGAGGATATACAGCTTTATGCTGACGAAGAGAGAAATAAGGTATTAACTACCTTTAATACCTTAAGACAGCAGGAAGTTATAAAAGAAGGAGTTTACAGAAACCTTTCAGACTATGTTGCGCCAAAGGAAAGCGGAGTAAAGGATTATGCAGGAGGCTTCATAGTAACTGCAGGCATAGGTGCACAAGAATATGCAGAAAAGCTTAAAGCTAATGGAGATGAATATGGAGCAATTATGATAAGACTTTTAGCTGATAGATTGGCAGAAGCTTTTGCGGAAGCAATGCATTTAGAAGTTAGAAAGAAATATTGGAGTTATGCTAAAGATGAAAATCTTTCAATTGAAGATATTCTAAAAGCTAAGTATAGAGGAATAAGACCAGCTATCGGTTATCCATCACTTAGAGATCACTCTGAAAAAGTGAAACTATTTGATTTGCTTAAGGGGACAGAAAATACTGGTGTTACCTTAACAGAAGGTGGATACATGATGAGTCCTGTAGCTTCAGTGTCAGGTTTATATTTTGCCAATGAAGAAGCTAAGTATTTCGATATAAATAAAATAGCTAAGGATCAACTTAAAGACTATGTAAATAGAAGCGGTAAAGAATTAGAGGAAGTTGAAAGATTATTAAATAACATAATATAATAAAAAAAGTAATTTTAAAAAGAGCGTAGGAGTTACGCTCTTTTTTTAAATTTCTTTCACTAATGATATGAATTTTCTTCTACCAGAACGATTTCTATGCCAGGAAATCGTTCTTTGTATTTTTTGAGTATTGTTGGAAGAAGAGAACTTCCGTGAACTGCTGGGATACCTATAGTTAGACGCCCCTTGCAAAAGCCATTTATATCTTCAATTTCCTGCATCAATTCCTTATATAGATGAAATGAGGAAGTATACCTTTGAACCTTTAGATAAGGAATTTTCCAGCAGGGTTGAGATTGGAGATATATTGCTTGGGCGAGAAAACTTTGGTTCTGGTTCTTCAGGAGAGCAGGCACCAAGAGTACTTAAAGCCTTAGGAATAAAACAGTGGTGGCAAAATCCTTTGCAAGGATATTTTTTAGAAACTCCACTAATATATGGCTTCCTGTGGTGGTTTGCAAAGAAATATATGATTATGTGGAAGCTAGGGGTATTGTAGAAGTAGATGAGGAGCAGGGGTGTGTAAAAGATATAAAAAATCAGAATATCTTTAAATCAACTAAACTTCCAAAGTATATAATGGACATTTTAGAGGCAGGAGGATTAATCGAATTTTTAAATAAAAGGTAGGTGTTGCTAATGGGAATGACCATAGGAGAAAAAATATTAGCAAGAGCTTGTAATAAAGAAGTAGTTTAACCAGGGGAGATTATAACTGCTAAAGTGGATTTGTGCATGACAAATGATGCTACCAGACACATAAGTATTGATATATTTGAAAATAAGATAAAGAATAAGCAGATTTTTGATCCAGAGAAGGTAGTATTTATTATAGATCATAATGTGCCAGCTACACTTAGGTTCAATATAAATGGAGAGTTGCCGCAGGGAGTATTTGCAAAGGATATAATCCTTAAAATTATCGGCGATATTGGAGTGGATGGGGCTAACTATAGAGCAATGGAGTTTGCAGGCTCTACCATTAAAAATTTAACCGTGGCCTCCAGACTTACACTATCCAATATGGCCGTAGAAGCTGGAGCAAAGGTAGATATAATGGAACCTGATAAGAAAACTTTTGAGTTCAGTAAGGTGAATGGCAGAGAATATAATTATCTTAAGAGCGATGATGATGCTTGTTTTGAAAAAGTATTTGAATATGATGTTTCAAAATTCTCTCCAGTAGTTGCATGTCCTTCTAATGTAGATAACGTTAAAAACATCGAGGAGCTTAAGGGTACAGTAATTAACCAAGTCTTTTTAGGTTCTTGCACTAATGGAAGGCTTGAGGACCTAGAGATTGCTGCAAAGATAGTGAAGGGCAAAAAAGTTACCACCTTTGTTAAATTTGTTATAACTCCTGCCAGTAGAAAAATTTATGAAGAAGTTACCAAAAAAGGTATTATCAGTACCTTAGTGGAGGCTGGTGCTATAGTAAATCCTCCAGCCTGCGGGCTTTGCTGTGGAAGAAGCGGCGGAATAGTATCGGCAGTGGAAAGAGCAATCTCCACTAACAATAGAAATTTCCTTGGAAGAATGGGGGAATTAAAAGCTGAAATATTTCTAGCCTCTCAAGCGTCAGCTGCAGCTGCGGCTTTAGCAGGCAGGATTGTGGACCAAAGGGAATATGTTTAATCGGGGGGATGCATATGAATAGTCAACAAGATGGTAAATATTTGAGAGTTTCATCTATGGAAGAGATTAAAGAATTTGAAAACCACAGTGGCAGACAGCATGACCATAATATGATTTTTATTGTGGCTGAAAAGCTTTAAATTTGGAAGGATTGACACAGCAGGCTCATAAATGGTTATAATATATGTAGATTAATTTATCAAGGAGGATACAACATGGCATTGCCAATAAAAAGTGATAAATATTCATATAAGGATTATTTAGCCTGTCCAAAGGAAGAGTCCTTTGAAATAATAGATGGTGTACCTTACGCGATGAGTCCAGCACCTTCAAGAATTCATCAGGAGATTTCTATGAGGTTGATTAATGAAATTTATACTTATTTAAAGGGTAAGAGTTGTAAGATTTATGCTGCATCCTTCGATGTTAGATTGTGCAAAAAAAGTGAAAATGACGAAGAAATAATTAATGTGGTTCAGCCGGATATTACTGTGGTATGTGATGATAGCAAATTAGATGATAAAGGTGTTAAGGGAGTTCCGGATTTTATAATTGAAATTGTGTCCCCATCCTCCGTATCCCTCGACTATGTAAAGAAACTATATCTATATGGAAGTTATGGAGTAAAGGAATATTGGATAGTTAATCCTTCAAACAAAACTGCATTTGTATACAAAATTCTTGAAACAGGCAGTTATGATGCTCCATGTGTTTACAATGAAAATGACAAAATTAAAGTGGGAATATTTGAGGATTTAACTATTGATTTATCAGATGTATTTAGATAATTACTTTCTATAGATAGGAGGCATCGGATAGATTCTTAAGATTTGACTGTAAAGAAGAATTTGTAGTTTATTTAGCCTCAGTGGGAAAAGTTTAATATTTGATTAAACAAAAAGAGTTGTTCTTAGCGTTTTTTATGCTAAGAACAGCTCTTTTTAAATGATAGGTTAATCGTAGACAACAGTTGGCTTAGGTGATTTCCTATATTTGGGTATAAATTAGAAATCTGGCAATTTCCTTCTAAGAGGCAGTGAATTAAACGGATCACTAACATTACTACACGCAAGTATAAATGTAGATATTGTAGAGACTATTAATATTGATTTGTCAAGAAACACTTAAACAAGAACCCTCTTTAAATTTATAAGCTTTGTAGAATTGAAAAATTAGTGTGAAACACAAATGATTTTATATACTTACTTATGGATTTGGTGTATTTAAGGTACATGCAAGGAATTGTTGAAATAAAAAATGTAATGTACGCCAAAAAATGACAAAATATAATAGAATTACCCTTTATAATATTGTTACAAGCTTGTACAAACTATATTGCAACACATATTAACATTTTTGCTGTAACTTTGCATAATGAGCTCTATACATAAGATTATTTGTAAAAATGTAAATTGAAGTTAATTACTGGAGATTATGAAATGAAAGCAAAAAAAATATTATGTTCAGCTGTTGTTGCTTCAACAATAGTTTTAAGTAGTGTAACAGCTCTTGCATCTTCTGTATCTGGAAGATGGTATACTCCTTACGATACTTTTGCAGGTTATTTGAATAGTTTATCCGGACATCAGGGACAATCTATCACTGTTATCGAAGCAAGAAGTTCTTCGTATGCAAATACAAGCAATAGACCATATGCTTACCTAGAAGCTATTGATTCAAATGGTTATAGAATAACTAGTTCAATGACTGAAAGTTATGGAGTAGCTACTGGAACTCCTTCAAGAGCAGACACTGGACAAGAATATGTTTATGGGTCTGCAGGAAATCACTATTATCAACTAGCAACTATAAATTAAAAAATAAGCAGACCTGTAAATTCGGGTCTGCTAATTTTAATACTGGGGGGAATATAACAATTGAGAGTATATATAAAAGAGATACTTCAAAGGCCTTTAAATACACTATTCATTTCAGTAGGAACAATTATTGCTGTCTATTGTCTTTCCATTGGCATCAGCTTTTTTGATATAAATTTTCAGATGAAAAATGATCCTAGTGTATATAAGAAAAGTAATTTCAATGCAAAGTTCGACTTCAGTAGTAAAAAAAGTTTTAATACCATTTTAAGTAACCTAGATAGTAAAGATAAAAATAATAGTTTTTTATCGCCATTATATTTTATTGATACTAAAGAAAAAGATAAAGTTAATATGTTATCTGGGGTTTATAATTATAATAATCTTAACAGTATATTCCCATTGTACAGTGGAAGATATTTTAGTAAATCAGAGATGCTTTCAGATAACAATGTGGCTATGATTGGATATGGTATTCTAAACCAGACATATAATGAAGAAGGAAATAAATATATTGATATTTATGGAATGAAATATAGAGTAATTGGTATAATAGGGAGATACTCTAGTAGTTATTGGAATATACAAATATTAGTGCCATTTAAAGCCTTGCCAAAGGATTTATTATCACAAGAGAGTAGTTCAATTCAATTAACATTTCCAAATAACATGCTAAATAACAACGAATACTTTGCTAGGCTCAAAGAAAAATTAAAGAAAGAAGGCCTGCTATCTATAGATATACAACAACAATCTGGTGGTGATCCAATAAAAAAGACCTTTGAGGATGATAAATCAAGATATCTATCGTTTATATTTACTGTAGTATTAGCATTAGTAAGCTTGATTACATTTTCCACCTTCTGGGGCGTGGATTTAAAAAGAAATTTTGCTATTAAGCGAATACTAGGTGCTAGTAATTTTAATATTATAAAAATGCTTTCCTTTGAAATATCATTTATTACAATTACTTCAACCATAATTGCTTTTGGCTTGCACATTGCCACATTAAGTATTTTAAATGAGATGTTTAGTGAAAAAGTTTACTTTAATGCTGTTAATGTTTTATGGGCAGGAATTTTTGCACTTATTGCAACATGCTTAAATATATTATGGGTTTATAGGAACATTCTTAAATTTAATATTATTGAGGATATTAAATGATGTCAGGGAGGTATTTATGAAATTTACATTTTTAGTTAAATATATGTACAACAAAAAAAAATACGTTTTTCTGCTCTTACTACAAACTATACTATATATATACTTTTTAATGAATTTTTTCTCATTTATGCTATTTAAGCAAAATTATATTGAAGATTATAATAAGTATTACCCTGTCCATGATGGATTTCGCCTAGTCGATAGTAAATCGGGCCAAATAGGTAACATTGAAAATACTACTAAAATACTATTTAAGTTTCTTGATTATCTAGATCATAACAGCAATGTTGAAAATTATAGATTTTATGTTCAGCATAGTGATTATAATGGCGATGATTTAAATATTGACTATTCAAAATATTATTCAAAATATCAATCTGGAGATGTTCCTCAAGGTATACCTGCCATAGAGATTGACCATATATACTATGATATAATAAAGAAATATGTAAGTGGACCAGGTTTGCAGGATAGTGATTTTCATAAAAATACTGATTACACTCCGATTATAATGGGTAAAAGTTTCAGCAAAGATTATAAAGTTGGGCAAGTACTAACAAGTAAAGATAAAAAGACAAAACTAAAGGTAGTAGGATTTTTAAAAGAAAATGTTTTAATTTTATCAAATGCTGATTCAGTATACAATTCAAGATCTCTTGAAGGTAGTTTTATCCTCCCTCTAGATAGGAATGAACTATTATCAGCTGATGCAAGCACAGCGTTTAACGTGCTAGGTCATTTCTCAATACAGTTTAATGATAAAAAAATTGATTATAAGGCTGCCTCAGATCAGATTACAAGTGAACTAAATGCATTAGGGTCTACATTTAGTACTACAAATTTTTATGATGTTTATAATAATTTTATGAATATGGTTGGAGGTCAATTAAAGTTTGAAATTTTCAGAACAACAATTTTGACAATTTTGTCATTTGGTGCATTATGCTTATCACTGCTTTATTCAATTAATACTAGAAAGAGAGATATTGGTGTACTTTATGCTCTTGGCGCAAGGAGTAAAAATATAATTTTTATTTTATGCTTTGAAGCGGTAATGGTTAATTTAATTGGATATTTAATTTGTATTCCTTTGTACATGCATTTCGGAAAAGAAGTATTCTTAATTTTTCTTACTGACTATAGTGTGAAAAATATGGGTGCTGCATTTATTGCATCATTAATAATTTGTGCAATATCCTTAATTATACCATGTTATAAAATTATAAAACTAAATCCAAGAAATCTAATAGGAGGTTTCAGAGAATGAGTATTATTGAATTAGTTGGTATAAAGAAGAACTATGGCAAAGATTTATCTATGGTTCAGGCTTTAAAAGGAATAGATTTAAACATTGAGCAAGGAGAAATGGTAGCTATTATGGGTCCATCAGGTGGTGGCAAAAGTACTTTACTTAATATAATAGGGTGTATTGACACTCCAACGGAGGGAAGATACTTATTAGAAGGACAAGAAGTTAGCAGATTAAATTTTAATACTCTATCCGAGATACGAAATAAAAAATTATCTTTTATATTTCAGAACTTTGCCTTATTAAAAGATTTTTCCGCTATAGATAATGTTATTATGCCCTTAAACTTTAGAAAAGTATCAGCTAGACAAAAAAAGGAACTAGCTTTACAATACCTAGAAAGATTAGAGATTAAAGAATTATATAATAGAAAAGTAAAGGATTTATCGGGTGGTCAGCAGCAGAGGGTGGCTATTGCAAGGGCTTTAGCTCAGGAAAGCAGCATAATATTGGCTGATGAACCAACGGGTGCTCTTGATCAGAGTAATGGCAAAAATATTATGACCATACTTAAGAATTTGAATAAAGAATATAATAAAACCGTTATTATTGTTACACATGATGATAAGGTTGCAAGTTATTGCTCAAGAATAGTAAATATAAAAGACGGCATTCTTGATTTGTAAATTTATAATGATACTCATAATGTTTTGAACAAATATAGATATTGATTTTAAGTAAAGAGGCTGTCCATTAAGAACAAGAATACGATTATAGTTCAGATTTAAGATTTCGACAACTATATACGGCATTATAAAAGGAAGAAAAAGTAAAGGGGAGTTTACATAAGAAAGTTTAGTTACAGTTAAAGCCCAAAGTGCTGTTCTTAGCGTTTTTTAATGCTAAGAACAGCACTTTTATATTTCATATTAATCATAGCCGCCAGTTTGTCTAGGTAATTTCTTATACTCTTCTTTTTCAGAAACTATTGAATGGATTTTTATAAATAAACCTCTTAATTGAACAGCCTCTTTACTGTCTGATACACTTTCATCCTTCCAGTTAATAGTCTTTTCTTTTCCGTTGGCTATTATCTTTATAGAGTATGTGTCATAAGGAGTTTTAAACATATTGCTCTTAGGATAAAAGTTCTCAGGGTAACTTATAATGTTAATATCTTTCATTCTAGAATATATCTCATTCATTTCTTTCTCTGATAATTTTAAAGGAGTTGTTACGGACGGCGCAGCTACCAAGTCTTTTGTATAAGTTCCTTTTATAGTATCCAACTGATTTTTGGCATTAACTCCGTAATTTAGCACGAAATTAAAATCTGAGGGTTTCTTTTCTGGAAGCTGAGAATTTACTACAGTATTAGATGGAGTTTTTTCACTGCAGCCTATAAGAGTAAATAGTAATAAAATAGAACATACTAATAGCAGTTTATTAGGTAATCTCTTCATCGTAAATCCCCCCTATTAATCATAGTTATTACTAAATTTACTGTTTAAGATAATTTATCATATATACCAGTATTTATCAAGGAGAATAAATAAAAACAGCCTTAAAGCTGTTTTTGGTAGTATTACATATGTTATTTTTTGGAACTAGAGCAATAAATGAAGTATTTTTATTTTAAATCTCTAGGATTTTTGGCATAACAGCTCATTTAATTGGCTTAGTAAATTGTTGCCGCCAGAGATTGAAATATTGCCTACCTTGTCACAAATTCTTTCCAAATATTCTAGTTCTTTAAGCTTATATAGAGTATGATTTTCATCCATAAGCTTTGCTGTGTTTAGCAGACTCCTGGTAGAGGCAACTTCCTCACGTCTTGAGATAACATTAGCTTGGGCTGTTTCTCCTTCAGAAACTTGGATTTTTGTATATAGTGTTTGAGGAATATATTGAAATAGTCTTGTATCAAATTCCTTTGAAACCTCTGGATTAGAAATATCAATAAGTTCAAAGCTATGCTTTTTAAATATATTCCAGAAGGTATATTCTCCGCTAGTAAGAATACTATTGATTCTTCCATCTATATAGGGAAGTCCAATATAATTATCAGGCACTTTTATTTGAGTAACACTTTCAGCGAAAATTCTATCTTTCATAAGTACGTTAATATCATTACCGGCGGTATCTACTAGATTAGATAGTTTTATTTTTGTTACCGTATATCCTAAAAAGGCTAGATAAAAATGCTTACCTGGATTTAGCAGCTTTTCAAAGCCTCCATTTCTATATAAATAACCTCTCTCATTCTCATTAATAATTATATTCATAAGCAATACCTCTTATCATATCAAATTTAAAACATATGACAATGCTCACATAATCACTGCGGAGTCTCTATTAAGCTTAATTATATTATCCCGGTTCCGAATCTTTGATAAGCTTAGGAATGGGGATAATTTAAAATAAGCGGTATCCTTAAGATTGCTGGCAGTGATTATGCTGTAAATAATGAGCTAAATATAGAAGATAATTATCATTTACGGAGCATTATTATATATTTCATTTTAAAAATACCTGGAGGGGATGTACCCCATTTTAATGATTGCTCTACCATATGAGCTAACTGTGGATTTCACAGTGAAGGAATCGAACCTTCCACAAATCATCACCTAAATATTATTTCGGCATACTGCAGGAGCAGCACTCTTCAGCACCGCAGGGTTTTAAAACCCATGCAAAGAAATAATAAGCATATATAGTAAGCTTTTGCTTATATACCAATAATCAGCCTTTAACAACACCTATGGTCTTTAATTTTTTTATAGGTGTCACTAAGTCAATTTGATTTGCCATAACTTCATCAATATCCTTATAGGCAAAGCGGCTTTCCTCAGCCACATCAGCTTTATTGTTTTTCCCTAAGATTACCCCTTTGTCTCTAAGGTCCAGAATAACCTCTTCTGTAGTGAAAGTCTTCATTGCGCCTTTTCTTGAATAAAGTCTGCCAGCTCCATGAGAGGAGGAACAGAAGCTTTCAGCATTTCCTTTCCCTTTAACTATATAGCTAAAGGAACCCATAGCACCTGGGATAATTGCCAATTCACCGTCTCTAGCCCTAGTGGCACCCTTTCTGTGAACCCAAACATTTTTATCATAGTGGTGTTCAATACTGGCGTAGTTATGATGACAGTTAATTTCAGTTGAATATTCTATATTAAGATTAGTGTATTTTGTTATCCACTTTTCAATAATAATCTTTACAGCAGACAACATCTTGGATCTATTTTCATAGGCAAAGTCCAAGGCAAGGTTCATCCAATTGATATATCTTTTGCCTTCAGCAGTGTCTATGGGTAAAAAGGCTAATCTAAAATCTAAAGGTACTGAACTATACCACTTTTCATTAAGGGACTTTGCAATATTATTGAAATAATCACAAGTCTGTTTACCAAAATGACGACTTCCTGAATGCACCATGATACCAAGATATCCCTTATCATCTTCTTGAAGTTCAATAAAATGATTACCTCCTCCAAGAGTACCTATCTGAAGGTAACCAGCCTCAATTTCATCTAAAAGTTCTTTATCAGCTTCATATTTATTAAGTTCTTTCTTAGCTTTGTCTAGGGTTATTGATTGCTGAGGGCTTTTATGTTTACCAAACCCTACAGGTATATTTCTTAGAATGTCACTCACAATGGCTTGAATAAGGGAGCCGTTTCCTGTGGTTATATCTTTAATATCGGATACCTTTATATTGGTTCCTATAAAACCCATACCACAGCCTATATCAACTCCTACAGCGTTTGGTATGATAACTCCTTCTGTGGCAATAACGCCTCCAATAGGCATTCCCATGCCAGTATGAGTATCAGGCATTAGTGATACCCATTTGTAAACAAAAGGTAATTGAGAAAGGTTATATGCTTGTTCCAGACAGCTATCCTCAATGCTATTTTCATCCTGCAGCCATACTTTTATCGGTTTCTTAGTTTTTTCATTATAAATAACAAACATATAATCACTCCTTGTTTTTGGTTTATTTATCTTACATGTATTAATATACCATTTGAAATTCTATTTTTCATTTACAAAAAGTTGCGAAATATAATCCATGAATTGATTTTTAATGAACATGTTGGTAAAATACAAACAAAATAGGGAGGGTGAGCGGCATGGGAGAATTTTCAGAGCTTATAAAAAACTTTGATAAGATAAGAGACTATATGCGTGATTTTTTTGTTTATGGTTTTAAGGGTAGAGGTGATTTTACGCAAAAAAGTAATCGTACCTATGATAATGAGAGACGTAGAATTGAAAGTTATCTAGGTGAATATATAAAATGGGATAGCTCAAAGGGACGTAAAAGAGTATTCGTTTCTCTTGATAGTTCGAAAATAAGTCAAAATCCCCTTTATTCCGCATGGAAATCTAAAAGCTTTACCTCCAATGATATAATGCTTCATTTTTATTTATTAGATTTACTAAGAATGGAAAAGCATCTGAGTATTGAGGAATTAACAGATAGAATTTGTGAAACAAGTAGTGTGTACTTTGATATTCAGACAGTGAGGAAAAAGGTGAACGAATACATAAAGGAAGGTATTATAATTTCAAATAAAAGCGGAAAAGCACTTTGCTATAGTTTGTCCAACATATATTTAAATAATCTAACTGATAGTTATGATGAAATATTGGATGCAGTAAAATTTTATCAGGAGGCATCATCTTTTGGTGTGATAGGAAGTTATATTCTTGATAATGAAGATAAAAAAAATGATATATTCCTATTTAAGCATCATTTTATTGTACACACATTAGAAGATAAAATTTTATTGGATATATTGATGGCGATGAAAGAAAAAAGAAAAATTAGTTTTGTTAATAAAAGTACAAGAACAGACAGAAGCACTACCCTATATGGTACCCCTCTTAAAATTTTTGTCAGCACTCAGACTGGCAGAAGATACATTAATATTTACAATGAAAATAGGGAACGTTTTATTAATCATAGATTGGATTATGTAAAATCGGTAGAATTTCTAGAAATTAGTAAGAATTATGATTTTCTAAAAGAAAAGTTGGAAGTTAATATAGATAAATGCTGGGGAGTTTCCTTCGGTGGTAAAAGCAGAGGAGAAGAGGTTAAGATAAAATTCTACATTGATGAAAAAAGAGAGGGATATATTATTAATCGTATAAATCGAGAAGGCAGAGGAGGGAAACTGGAGCGGATTGATAAAAATATTTATTTGTTCTCTAAGGAGATTTTTGATAGTAATGAAATAATGTTTTGGGCAAAAAGCTTTACGGGAAGGGTTATGTCAGTGGAGGCAAAGAGCCAAGTAGTTGTTGACAAATTTTATAATGATATGAGAAGAATGTTTGACATGTATTTAGGGGAGGAATAGGAGTAATGGAGTTCTATTCAAAAATTTACAGCTGTTATTATAAGGTTATAAGGAAAATACTAAATAGAACTTTAAAGGAACCATTAACGAAAAAGGAGATTAAGGAGGTTATTGACAGAGAGGCCTTCTCTGAAAGTGCATTCTACATAATACCTAAGCTTATTGATGGAGAGTGGAACTTAATGGAGAATATAGGGGGCAGATATAAATCTAAGCTTAATTGTAATGTAAATCGCCCTGTTACCTCTCTAGAAAAGTCATGGCTAAAGTCACTTTTATTGGATAGAAGGGCAAACTTGTTTTTGCGGAGTGATCAAATTTTATATTTAGAAAAAGTATTAAAAGACATTGAACCAATGTTTGATCCAAGTGATTTTCATTATTACGATACCTTCTTAGATGGTGATCCATACGAAAGCAATAAGTATATTGATAATTTTCGCAGAATTTTAAAAGCAATAAAAGAAAAAATAATTATCACTATAAGCTATGAAAGTGGCAGAGATAAGCCTGTTATTGGTAAATTTCTTCCCATTAAAATTGAGTACTCTAGCAAGGATGATAAATTTAGATTACATGCAGTCAGAATAAGATACAAAAAGGTAGTTAAAGAAACAATTATAAACATTGCAAGAATTACTAACATAGCAGAATGCCAGGAAAAATTTATGGAAGAAATAGATTATCATAAACAATCAAGTAAAAATAAATGCAATGAGCCTGTTATTATTGAAATATCCAAAGAAAGAAATGCTGTGGAGAGATGCATGCTCCATTTTGCCAGTTATGAAAAGAGTACTGAATATGATGAGGAAAATGATAAATACATAAGTTACATATACTATGATAAAAGGGATGAAGCTGAGCTTTTAGTGCGCATTTTATCCTTTGGACCAGTCATAAAAGTGTTAGGACCTGAAAGATTTTTAAATCAGGTAAGAGAAAGAGTAGCATCACAGTGGAAGTTTCTTAAAGATAATGGGAGCAATTAAAGATAAAAATTATATATGAATAGGTAAGGCTGTGTTAAATTCCAAAGGGTATAGTTGAAATGCCCTATGAAATTACATAGTCTTATTTATTTTCAACAAGATTACATTTTAATTAAATTATGTAAAATATTTGAAATAAATGATATAATTGATTATACATAATGTTGATTACCTATTGTGCTTAAGAAACATGGGTATAAGGGGGAACTATATGTCATTAGTATCGAGGTTTTTAAAAAAAATAAAAAAGAAAGGCCAACCAAGTAATAATATCATTCAATCAAAAGAAGATATAAATAAATTAGGACAAGATTATCTGAAAAAAGCTAAAGGATTAGCTGCACAGAAAAAGTATTTTGAAGCATTAGAAGAACTAGAACTTGGGTATAATTATATACCTAATGACGAAGAACTTAGGAATTTAATGGACAGGGTTTTATATAAAATAATTCAGCCTCTAATTAATGATAAGAAAGCAGCTAAGGCAAAGGAAATCCTATTAAAATACTCACACATAGACAAGGGAGATGCAACTCAAAGCACTTTAAATAATTTAAGCTGGGCTTGCTATTCAAATAGAGAATATGCAGAGGCATTAGAATACAGCTTAAAGGGATTAGAACTGGATAATACAGATTTCTATTTATATAGCAATAAGGGAAATGCCTTACTTGGACTTAATAGATATGAAGAAGCAATTGAAACCTTTGAATTAGCCATAAAATATGCGCCAGAGGATTTTACTATACCACTATACGGAAAAGGGGCAAGCCTTTTTAATTTAGAAAGATATGAGGAATGTGAAAAAGTCTTTAAGAAATATCTACAATTTAAAGACAATGAAGATGCTTATGGTTATCTAATTGAATCTTTTAATTCACAAGGAAAGCATAAAGAAAAAATTGATTTTATAGATTCAATTCTAGAGAAATGTTATAAGGATCCTTGGTATCACTATAAAAAAGGATGCTCATTAACTGCATTAAGCAGTTATCATGCTGCTATGGAGTGTTTTGACGAAGCCATATTTTTAGATAAAAACTACGTAGGGGCGTATTACTCCAAATGCAGAATATATTGCAGGTTCAGAATATATGATGGTGCCTTTGAGATGCTGAAGAAGACCTTGGAATTAGATGAAGGCTACAAAGATTTTGCCTTAGAGGATGGATATTTAGAGGAATTTGTACAATTCAGTGAGGTTAAAGCACTGCTTGGAGGTGAGCTTGATGAAAGAAAAGAAGCCTAATTTTTTTCAGATTTTAGGAGTTGGTATTGATAGCACTAAAAAAGAAATAAAGCTTGCTTATGTAAAGAAAGTTAGAGAGTTTCCACCAGAGAAGGAACCAGAAAAATATAATGAAATTAGGAAAGCTTTTGAAACCTTAATGGATGAGGATAGGAGGATTAGTTACACAGCTTATGTAAAGTATGGAGATGAAATCGATGAACTTGATAGGGTAGGAGAAGAGGCTTTAGATAATGGAGATTATGAAAGAGCTATTGGACAATTTAAGAAAGTTCTTTTAATAGAAGCACGACTTCCAGTAATTAAAAATAAGCTTGCTCTGGCTTTTATATATAATAAACAGTTTGATGACGGGATAAGCATATTAGAAGAATTAGTGGAAAAGTATCCTAAGAGTGCGGCTTATATAGGAAATTTATCTTATGGCTTTAAAGAAAAAGGTGAACTAGACAAGGCAGAGGAACTATGTCTGGAAGCACTGAGTTTATCTCCTTTCAATGAAGGTAATCTTTCTCTGCTTATGAGCATTTATGTTGGAAAAAAAGAGCTTGAAAAGGCCACAGAATATCTAAAGAATGGAATTGAAGTTAATAAAACAGAAGAATTTAGAGAATTTAGCTACTACTATGAGTTTTTAAGAATAAGCAGTTTTAAAGAGCATTCAGAGGGAGTAAAGGAAGGAATACAGCTACTGAGAGGAGCACTGCCAGATAATAAAGAGGTAAAGGATTTTGTATTATGGAAGGTATCTAAACTAGCAGATGAATTGTATGAAAGATGTGATTTTACAGATTCTAGCATTATATTGGAAGAGCTTTTACTTCTTGATAGTGATGATATGTATAATAAAAAGCTATATGAGGAAACAAAAATGCTTTCAGCATTGGTGAAAAATTTAAATGTTTTTTTATCGGATGATAGACTTTCTAAGTTTGTGAAAAACCCTATATATTATTATTTTACAAGGTTTAGAATGTCTCATCATGAATATGAGCAGGCTATGCAGGATACGAAAGTGGAGATAGAAAAATATAAAGATAGTAATTCAAAGAAGTTTAAGAATGAGCTTAATATTCTAAAAGGAGAGTATGGAAATTTATATGCTCTTAAGAAATGGTATTATAAAAGATTAGAAAGCCTTTTGGCAGGATAGGGGAGAAAAAGTTTTGAGGGATAGCAATAATTTAGACCAGATAATTAATAAGCTGGAGGTTTTGGAAAAGGGAAATAGAAAAACATTGATTGCTCTAGAATTGTTTAAGGATTGCATTGATAAAAATAGCAAAAGAGAAGAGGAGCTTGAAAAAAAAGTACTTGATTTAGAAAGCAAAAATAAAAAAATAATAGGTAAACTAATAGGTATTTTAGATTATTTCGACTCTATATATAAATTTGCTGGAGAAAACGGAGATTTGGCCTTATTAGGAAATTTAGAGGATACCTTGAAACTAATAAAGAATGATTTAAGAGATATAGGCTTAGAAGAAGTGCCAGCTTTAGGGGAGCTTTTTAATAATAAACTCCATGAATGTATACAGATTAGAGAGGAAGATGGGAGGCTTCAGTATGAGATCTTAGAAGTGGTAAAGAAAGGCTATACATATAATGGAGAAATTATACGACCGGCTGGAGTAATAGCCAGGAAGTAAAGGGGGATCAGCGGTGAGTATTATTGGTATTGATTTAGGAACTACAACCTGTGAGATAGCTTATATTAAAGATGGAAGACCAGAAATTATTCCAAACGAATTTGGATTAAAGGTTACACCATCAGTTGTTGGAGTGACAGATGATGGTGAGTACATTGCTGGAGAGTATGCTAAGAGACAATTAGTATTAAAACCTGATAAGACTGTGGCAGAGATAAAAAGATTAATGGGCACAGACAAGACTATTACTATTGGCAATAAAAGCTTTTTACCTGAGCAAATATCATCTCTACTATTGCGAAAGCTTAAACTCATGGCAGAACAGTACATAGGAGAGGAAGTAACAGAAGCAGTTATTACAGTTCCTGCAAATTTTAATACTCTACAAAGAAGTGCTACTAAAAAGGCTGGAGAATTAGCAGGTCTTAAAATAGAAAGGCTGATAAATGAACCAACTGCTGCGGCTATGGCCTATGGTTTAGATAATATAGAAAATGATGAAAAGATATTAGTATATGATTTGGGTGGAGGAACTTTTGATGTTTCTGTATTAGAACTTTTCTCGGGAATATTGGACGTAAAAGCAAGCAGAGGTCAGAATCTCCTTGGGGGAAAGGATTTTGATAATAGGATAATAGAGTACCTTACCAGAGACTTTTACACAAATTATGATATAAATCTGTCAAATAACATTAATGCTATGGCGAGAATTAAGGAAGAGGCAGAAAAAGCAAAAATTCAGCTTACAGATAGGGAAGTTGCTGAAATAAATATACCATTCCTTGTTATTGATAATAAAGGTAATCCAGTAGGGATAAACACAATACTAACAAGAAATAAGTTTGAAGAGCTAGTTCAGGATTTAATTCAAGCTACAAATAAAAGTATAGATGAAGCCTTAGAAGCAGCCGGGTATATAGATGACAATATCGATGTGGTACTTGCAGTTGGCGGTTCTTCAAGGATGACGGCGATAAAAAAACTTCTAGTAGATAGATTTGGTGATAAGGTGAAATTTGATATAAATCCAGAGGAAGCGGTGGCATTAGGAGCTGCTGTTCAAGCGGCTATAAAAGAAGATCAAATTAGTTCAGAGGATGGATTGATAATAACAGATAATTGTCAATATACCCTAGGAATAAGCATAGTTCAAACAGGAGAATATGGAAGACTCTATCATGGCGTGTTTGATCCATTAATTAAGAGAGATAGCAAAATACCCTGCAAGGTAAAAAAGAGATATTATACTTTATATGATTATCAGACAGAAGTAGGGGTAGAGGTGTATGAAGGGGTATCTAGGATTGTAAAGGATAATACATTTATAGGGAAGGTATTAGTTAAAGATATTCCAAGAGGATTAGGAGGAAGTCAAGCAGTAGATGTTACATTTACTTATAATTTGAACGGTATACTAGAAGTTGAGGGGGAAACTTCCAGCAGCGGCAAAAAAGTAAAAGCATTATTCGATTTAAAGGAATACCAAAATGAATTCGTAACTGTTCAAGATATTTTAATGGTAGAAAACGGGGGGCTAGAGGCTTGGAAAAAAGGAGAGCTTGCTCCTGAGGTTAAACTTACCATAGAGCTAGGAGAGAAAAAGCTGCAGGATTTGGATGATGATAAGAAAATAGAAGTAGGATTAATACTAAATAAATTGAAGCAAGCGGTAATTGATAATAAAAAGGAACTTGTTGAGAAATTGGACAAAGACCTAACAGATATACTTTTTGAAATTTAGCATAATTTTTAAAAGTCAGAAGTGATGGTTAATCACCTCTGACTTTTTTATTATTTGCGATGGCGTATAGCCTCTTATCCGTTTAAAGGTTTAACAAAAATCAGTTTAGTTATTTAGATTTAAATTGGCTTGAGCAGTGGAAAACTTCTTTTTCCAACGGCCAGAGAGGAAATAAGTTACTCTAAATATTACGCCAGCTAGCCAGCCGAAAGGTACAGCTAGCCAAATACCGTCTATGCCCATTTTTCTTGACAGGAAGATAGACAAAGGTATTTGTATTCCCCATAATGTAGTTGTGGTTGCCAGCATAGGTATAAGAGAATTACCAAGTCCGATAATAACTCCATTAGTTATTACCATAGTTGAATATAGTATATAGAATAACCCGATGGTAGATAGATAGGAGATTCCTATTTGTGTTACAGAACTATCATTGGTGAATAAGTTCATAAATTGTTTTGGGAATGAAATTACTATTGTAGAAGCTAATATGGAAATTATGAATCCGATTCCTAGGGTGGAGATATATCCTTTTTTTATTCTATCATACTTGTTTGCACCCATATTTTGTGAAATAAAGGTGGATATTGCTATTCCTAGATTTAACACAGGCATCTCGGCAAAAGAGTCAACTTTTCCCGCTGCAGCATATGCTGCCATTGCATCTGGACCAAATCGATTAACAAGGAACTGAAGTATTAGAAAACCGCAGGTTACCAGTGCTTGTTGAACACCTGAAGGAAGACCTATCTTTAGATTTTGTTTAAAAATAGCTAAGTCAAAATTTATATTGCGAATGTCAAATTTAAGCTGTGGATAAGTTTTATTAAGATAGATTAAACTACAAATAAATGCAAAAGTTTGAGAAAGTACTGTAGCAAAAGCTGTACCTCCAATACCTAAATTTAAAAGCAGTATGAATATTATATCTAGAACAATGTTTAGTAAGGTAGATAATATAAGAAAATACAGCGGCGTTTTTGAATTTCCAAGGCTGCGTAAAATACCACTTATTGTGTTGTAGAAAAAAGAGGAGATGGTACCAAGTAAAATAATATTTAAAAATGTTTGAGCTAAGGGTAATATTTCATTTGGTACACTAAATAGAAGCAATATTGATTTGCTTATACATATACCAAGAATAGTAACCAAAATTGATAAAATAAGTGTAAATACATAAGAAGTATCTATGGCCTTTTTTACACTAGCGAAGTCTTTTGCACCAAAGTATCTAGAAACAAGTATATTTGTTCCTAAAGTTAATCCTGATGCCAAGGCTACTAATAAAAGCATAATGTTAAAACTGGATCCTACTGCAGCTAAAGCCTCTTTCCCTAAGAATTTACCTACAATAATGCTATCTATAGTATTGTACAGCTGTTGGAATACATTCCCGATTAGTATTGGGACAGAAAAAGTAAAAATAACCTTAAATTCATTTCCGGTAGTTAAGTCTTTCATAATTATTGGTCTCCTTATTTGATTAATTATTTAAATATGTATTAGTTAGTGGTAGAATTATAAGAAATAGTATAAAGTATATTAATTATTACAACAATAGAAAAAATATCTATGTGTACTAGTACAGATAATGTAGGTGAGAATTTTTGATTAAATATGAGAATATTGTGAAATATATAAAGAATGAAATTTTGTCAGGTAACATTAAAGCTGGCAATAAACTGCCATCAATAAGAGAACTATGCTTTAAATTTAGCTGTAGTAAAATAACTGCTACTAAAGCATTAGCTGCATTAGAAAAAGAACATATTGTTTATTCAGTTCCTAGAAGTGGTTATTTTTTAGTTGAAAATAAGATATATGGCAAAGATAGTTCTACTAAATTAATAGACTTTGCGTCCCCATATCCAGACAGATTTGCCCTACCTTATGATGAATTTCAGCACTGTCTCATTCAAGCTATGGAGTTATATAAAGAAAATCTTTTTGCTAATTTTAGCACTAAAGGACTACCCGCGTTAATTACCGCAATGGCAAAAAAGTTTCAGGATTATGAAGTATTTGCTGCTGAAGAACAGATTTTTGTGACTACTGGTTCACAGCAGGCTATAAGTATAATTTCTAGAATGCCATTTCCGAACAATAAGAACAATATTCTAATTGAGCAGCCTACGTATCATGGTGCTATGGAGTGCTTTAAGCTTAATAGTTCAATTGTCTATGGTATAAAGAGGGGTGTTCGAGGTATAGATTTTGAAGAATTGGAAAATATATTCAAGAATAATGAAATTAAGTTCTTTTATACAATTCCAAGGTTTCACAATCCCACGGGGTTTTCGTATTCAAATGCAGAGAAAAGAAATATATTAAAATTGGCAGAAAAATATGATGTATATATTATAGAAGATGATTATTTAAACGATTTAGAACATTTTACAAAATCACAATGTATGTACTGTCTGGATTTAGGTGAAAGAGTAATCTACCTAAAAAGCTTTTCAAAAATTTTATTGCCTGGTCTAAGAATTGCCGCAGTGGTTCTTCCTACTCAATTGGTGAATAAGTTTTCTCAGTATAAAAAATGGGATGATATAAGTACTCCAATAATATCTCAGGGTGCTTTAGAAATGTATATCAAAAGTGGTATGTTTGATGTACATGCTAAGAAACTTAGAAATGTATACTCACAGAAAATGACTCATTTAAAAGATTTAATAAAACAGCATAATTGTAGTAATATAGTTAGTTATGTACCTGACTCGGGGTTTTTTGCAAGTATTGAAATTATAAATGGTATAAGTTCTAATCATGTAATTAGCAGGTTAAAGGAAAAAGGCATACTAGTATCAGATACTAAAAGATACTATTTAGGTGATTTTTTTGATGAAAGGTTCCTAAGATTAAGTTTGAGCAGGGTAGATAATAATCAAATTACCCAAGGAATTTTAGAAATACTAAAAGAAATCAATGAGTATAACGGTAAAATAGGTTGTTTGTTTGGTAGCAAGTGGAAGTAATTTTTAATTAAAGAAGCTTAAGCCATCGTATTGTAAGTGCGGTGGTTTTATTTGTTAAAACATCTATTGATTTTACAAAAATGGACGATAAGATATTAAATATGTTTCGGATTATATTTAATTGCAATGAAATATTAGGGAGGGATTGGTGTGAGGAGGAAGCGAAAGAAAAGTTTCAAAATTGAGAGGTTAATAATAGCCATAATGCTGTTGGCATGTTTTATATTACTTGTTACATGGAGTATGCATTACACTACCACAGCTAAAGCTAATAAAATTAAGTCAACTGTGACTAAATCAAATGTAAAGGCAGATAAATTACAAAAGAATAAAAAGGTTGAAGAGATACCAAAAGAAGAAAAAAGTGAAGTTGAAGAAAAAACTCCAACAGAAATTGTAATAAGCAGTGTGGGAGATTGTACTTTGGGAAATGATTCAAAATTTGCATTTAAAAACAGTATGCCAGATGTTCTGGCTAAAAACAACAAAGATTATAGTTATTTTTTTAAGAATGTAGCAGATATATTTAAAGCGGACGATATAACTACTGCAAATTGTGAGACAACTTTTACAGATGCTACAAAAAGAGCGGATAAGCAATATACATTTAAAGCTCCAGCTGCTTATGCAAAGGCATTTTCTTTGGGTGGAATTGAAGCAGTGAATATATCCAACAACCATATTTATGATTATCTACAGAAGGGATTTCAGGATACTATTTCTGCATTAAAGCAAGAAAATGTGAATTTTTTCGGAGAAGGTAATCAATGGGTTACTGATGTAAAGGGTGTAAAAGTAGGATATTTGGGATATATGGGATTTAGTTATGACAATAATTTTTTAAACAAGCTTCAGAATGATATTAGAGCTATGAAAGAAAAATCCCAGTTTGTTGTTATTAATTTTCATTGGGGGGTAGAAAATGCATACTACCCAAATTCCACTCAAAAGTACCTAGCACATTATGCAATTGATCAAGGGGCAGATCTTATAGTAGGACATCATCCACATGTAATAGAGGGGTTAGAAAGATATAATGGAAAAATTATTGCGTATAGCATGGGCAATTTCTGTTTTGGTGGTAATACAAACCCAAGTGATAAAGATACTTTTATTTTGCAGCTTAAATTAAGTTTTGTGGATAATCAACTTAAGGGCTATGCTGTAAAGGTAATTCCTTGTAGTATTTCTTCAGTAAATTATATAAACGACTATTCACCGATAGTATTATCAGGTGAAAATAAACAGAAAGTTTTTGATAAGTTAAATAAACTTTCTACTAATTTAGCTTTTTCCTTAAATGATGAATTCAATACCTTGGAGAAAAATTAATTTTAATACTGGCACATTTCTATAATTCATCTCATATGGTATACTAGGCAATTGTATATTCTTGAGCTATTTGTGAGATGAGAGGAGATTTGTTATGGCTAGGAATCTTTATTGGATTGAATGGCTGAAACATATAGAAAAGTCAAAAAAGAAATACGAAGTACCAACTATAGATGCAAAAATCGACACGGATGGTTTTATAATACCTGGGTACAGCGGGTTAAAAATTAACATAGAAAAATCACTAAGCAATCTAGATAAATTAGGACAGTGGGATGAGAAATGCCTTGTATTAGAAGAGATTGAACCTCATGTAGGAATCTCCAATCTAATACCAGCTCCAATTCGTCAAGGAAACAATAATAAACCTATGATTTCATTTATAATCAATATACCAGGTCACAATGATAAGCTTTTGGAAGTGATTAACATTCTTAGAGAACATAAAATAAAATCAACTTTTTTTATAGAAGGTACGTGGGCTCATAAATTTCCTATACTTGCTCAGAAAATAAGGGATGATGGTCATGAAATCGGTAATGGTACTTACTCATACCCAGACTTGAGAGGAATGACAATGGAAGGTATTAGATGGGAGTTAACAAAGACCAATGAAATCATAAGAAAAGAGCTTGGGATAAGACCCAAACTGTTTACTCCGCCAAAAGGAGAGTATGATGAAAGAGTTATATATATGGCAGCGTTGGAGCGTATGAATACAGTTTTAAGTACAATACACACCTTAGAACCAAAAGAAAAGAAAGCAACTGAGAGTATGAAAAAAACAATTTCAAATTTGGAAGGTGGAAAAATCATATCTCTGAATCCCATGGATACATCTATATCAGATTTACTACAATTACTTAAGAACATAGAACATAGGCAATATAAAATAGGTAAGCTTAGTGAACTTTTATCAGTAAGACATGTTTAAAGGAGAAGTGTAATGAATGTTGATAAAAACATTACCATTTATGTAGATGGACATCCAGTTAATACTAAGTGCAGAATGCAGGATGGACAAATAATGGTTCCTTTTCTTTTTTTTAAATATGCAGGTGTTAAAGTTGGCATGGAGTCTAAGGAGAAGCAGATAATTTTAAAAAGATTTAATCAAATGCTAAAGTTATATGTTAATGGTAGATATGCAATTTATTATCCTAGAGGTGAAGATATAAGACAAAAAGAACTTTTGAAAGTAATACCAACGGATACCTTTCTACCTCTTGAATATATAGCTGAGAAATTGGGTATTGAATATCAGCTTAATGATAACCTATCAAGAAGCTACTTGATTACTAGTATATATTCAGTGGGTAAACCAGAAATTATTTATAAAGGTGAAACAGAGCAAAATAGAATTGCTATTACCTTTGAGGGTGTTCCTGGTAAGGAAATAGCTTGTAAGCTTTTAAATATTCTTAAAGATAAAAATGTGAAAGCAACCTTCTTTTGTTTAGGTGAGAGAATAAAAGAATTGTCAAAAGTTTTAGAGCATATAGCCAAGGAAGGTCATGAAATAGGTATTTTAACATGGAGTTACTCAGAATTACCTAAATTAACAACCTATCAGCTCGTTAAAGAAATTAAGAAAACAAAAAAGCATCTAGAATCAATTATTAAAAATAAAACCAATCTTTTTAGACCAATTAATGGACGTGTAACTGATGCTGATCTAATAACCCTAAATGATCTTGGACAAAAGGTGATAGGATGGAATATTAATACGGCTGATTACTTAAAATTATCAGATGAGGATATTGAGAAAAAACTGTCTATGGAAGTATCATATGGATCAATAATTACTCACAGCAATTTTTATAAAGATGAAGCGCTTATAGAAGAAAAACTTGATACACTAGCAAAAATCATTGAGAAACTGCAGGCTAGAGACATGGAATTTGTTACAGTTAAGCAATTATTAAATATATAGCCAGCAAAAAAAGATAGTGATTTAATACAAAGCAAATATTTAAGATAAATTAAGGACTGTGGATATAATAGGTTCAACTATTTATCAACAGTCCCTAGTAATAATTTAATACAATCTGATATTTTACTGGTTCAGGTACTTGATATGCTGTTTATAAAAGCTTTTGCTATTTGTAAATGACCTTGTAAATTTGGATGTGGGTCTCTCAGCATAGTGTTGAAAAATGTCCAGGTCTTTCCCTGCCTGCTTTCAAAATCATCATAAATATCTACAACTTTATATCTATAGGCATTAACTAATATAGGATTTTTAATGATTGAATTAATCTTGCCTATATAATGATCAGCTAATTTATAATTAGGATCACTATATAAAAACGGGTTGTACAATGTTAAAACATATATATCTGCATGAGAAGCAATAGGACCACGTATATAAGATAAAATTACAGGCCAATCCTTTTTAAACCGATTTACGCCTGCCTCAGATATTTCTTTATTTATATTTGTATAATTGTTCACAGTACCTTTTAGAAGATTATTTCCACCAATGGTAATAGTGATAATATCAGCTTTTTTTATTGAATTTCTCACAGCGGTGCTTTTTCTTATCTGCATAAGAAGTCCATGACTTGTAAGACTAGGTTTAGCTAAGTTTTTAAAGATAACACCATCATGACACTTTTCTAGGTATTTATATAGCTGATAGGAAAATCCATTAAACATATATGATGTGGATTCACTGGTAATTGAATCCCCTAAAGCTGTATAATAATATTCACTCATTTACTATACACCTCTTGTAATACAGAATAAATTTCTGTCTAATTTATATTATTAAGGTTATATCAATTAGGTTCATTCTTATACCTTAATTGGCAAGTATTTTGAAAGTGAAGTACTTGAAGTTACAAAACAATTTAAGAATGAATTTTAACTCTTGACTAAAGTATTAATCTAGTGCATAATTATTTAAGATAAGTGAATAACTGAGGTAGAGGTGCGGTATTTAAGAGTACTGCTGTGGTAATAAGCAGTTGTAGCAGCAAGGAAAGGGAATATCGCCGAAGTGTATAGTATGGGCTTACATACTGTATTGCTGGTGATGCATAGAATATGTGTATCACTGTCACAAGTTTTTTGTGGAGAGCTATCATACGAGAACGGATTAGACATATGCTGTGGTGTATGTTTTAAGGCTTTGAGTGTGCATGCGCTCAAGGCTTTTTTTAATGCCTATCTTAGTAAATTTACTTATAATATTAAAATTTACAAGATTGGAGATGTTGATTATGAAAATTGAAGGGGTAATAGTTCCTCTTATAACGCCATTTTTAAATGATGAGGTAGATTTTGAATCTTATAAGAATTTAGTAGATTACTATATAAACAAAGGGGTATCAGGTATTCTTCCTTTAGGTACAACTGGAGAAAGTCCAACCTTAAATGAAAAAGAATACGAAGAAATAGTTGCAAAGACTATGGAATACAACAACAATAGGGTTCCAGTTTATGTAGGATTGGGTGGAAACAACACTAAAGCAGTAATAAATAAATTAAAGGTAGTTGAAAAATATAAGGTTGATGGAATACTTTCAGTTTCACCTTATTACAATAGACCAGATCAAAGAGGAATCTATGCTCATTTTTCAAATATTGCACAAGCTACTGATTTAGATATAATTCTATATAATATACCTTATAGAACAGGAAGAAATATTGAAAATGAAACTATTTACAAATTGGCAGAAATAAAAAATATAGTTGGAATAAAGGATGCTTGTGGCAACATAAACCAAACACTTTCTTTACTACTTAATCCTCCAAAGGATTTTTCAATATTAACTGGTGAGGACGGATTTTATTACACAACATTATTACATGGTGGACACGGTGGTATAATGGCTTCAGCTAATCTGCAAACAGAAACATTTATAGATATTTATAATAAAATCAAGCAAAACAATCATAAAGCTGCATTTGAACAATGGAGTAAGGTGGCAGGACTTATACCATTATTGTTTGAAGAACCAAATCCAACTCCAATAAAATACTGTCTAAATAAAATGGGATTGATAAGTTCTGCAGAAGTAAGGCTTCCATTAGTAGAGGTTTCAAATGAACTAGCATCAAAGCTAGATAAGAGACTTATTTCGCTTTAAAATTATTAATGTTTATCAAGTACAGGGAATTTTCTCTGTACTTTATTTTTTACATCATTATACGGAGTCAATGTGCCATAGAACTTTTTGTATTTTGTTCACTTGATGGACACAATGGTATAATATAATGAGTAAAATTACTTGTTTACATATGGAGGTATTTGATATGGCTGCAAAAACTATATTAATAGCAGATGATGAACCTAGAATAAGAAAATTGGTTAAGGACTTTTTAAAGAGAGATGGATATGAAGTAGTAGAAGCAGTAGATGGTAAAGAAGCTTTAGATATTTTCTTTGATAATGATAAATTTGATTTAATAATATTAGATGTAATGATGCCGGGTTACGATGGTTGGGCTGTTTGTAGAGAGATTAGGAAAAACTCTAAAGTACCTATAATAATGCTCACAGCTAGAGGAGAAGAATCCGATGAATTATTTGGATTTGAATTGGGGGCAGATGAATACATAAGTAAACCATTCAGTCCTCTTATACTTACAGCACGTGTACAGGCGCTTTTAAGGAGAATGGAAAATATATCGGATGATATTAAGGATTTTCACGGCTTATCTATAGATAATGTAAAACATGTAGTGAGCATTAATGGTGAAAGGATTGATCTTAGCCCAAAAGAATATGAGCTTCTTGATTATCTAGTTACAAATGAAGGTATTGCTTTGAGTAGAGAACAAATTCTCAATGCGGTTTGGGAATTTGACTATTTTGGAGATTCTAGAACCGTTGACACACATATTAAAAGACTTAGATCCAAGCTTGGAGAAAAAGGAGATTTAATTCAAACAGTAAGGGGGCTTGGGTATAGATTCGAGGTGATAAAATGAGATTATCTATTAGAAAAAAATTATTTATAGGTGTAAGCAGTTTAATCGTATTCTTTGTGCTATTTGCCTGGTTTCTTAATAGTAATTTTCTCGGTAAATATTACTTATATGAAAAGAAAAATATGTTATCGGATACCTTTAAACAAATAAATAGTATTGTAAAGAATGAAACTTTTGAAAATTCAGTAGAGATTGAAAAACTGGAAAGAACACAGAATATACATATTTTAGTTCTGGATAGTAAGTTTAATGTAGTGTATGAATCTCCAGGAGAGAGAAAAATGCCTCCTGGTCCAGGGCAATTTGGACCAATGCATGCAATTTCTACAGATAAGCTGAGTCAGCTTAAGACAGGAGAAACAAGTTTTGATGTAAATGAGGATGCCAGGTTAAATGCAAATTTTGTGGATATGATTGGAAAACTAGACGATGGTGATTATAGTGGTGATTACATAATACTAAATACACCGTTATCTGCTATTAGTGAGAGTGCGGCAATAGCTAATAGATTCTTTATGTTTACAGGAGTATTAACCATAATTCTAGGTAGTATAGGAGTATTTATATTTTCTAAAAAATTTACTAAGCCTATACTAGAACTTAATGAGGTTGCACAAGCAATGTCAGGCTTGGATTTTAGTAAGAGATGTACTATAAAGACAAAGGATGAAATAGGGGAATTAGGAAGAAGTATAAATTCTTTATCCAATCAGCTGGATGCATCAATAACTGAATTAAGAGAAGCTAATATAAAATTGAAAGAAGATGTAGACAGAGAACGTAAAATCGATAAGATGAGGAAAAATTTTATATCTAATGTATCCCATGAATTGAAAACTCCAATTGCGCTTATTCAAGGTTATGCCATTGGTCTTAAGGTAAATGTAAATGAAGATGAAGAAAGCAAGGATTTTTATTGTGATGTAATAATAGATGAAAGTGATAAAATGGATAAATTAGTTAAGCAGCTTCTAGAGCTTTCTCAAATCGAATCAGGAAATCTTAGGATTGACGAAGCAGAATTTGATTTATCTCAGCATATAAATAATATAGTACAGAAATATAAACCTATATTTCAGGAAAAAAATATTTTGCTTGAGACAAATATAAAGGACAAATTGTATGTAAAGGCTGATGTACTTAGAATAGAACAGGTTCTTACCAATTTTATAAATAATGCTGTTAATCATGTGGATTTTGACAGAAAAATTATAATTAATGCAGAAGAAATTAATCATAAGGTAGAGGTATCGGTATTTAATTCGGGTAAATGTATCCCTGAAGAATCTATTGATAAGCTTTGGGAAAGTTTTTACAAGGTAGACAAAGCTAGAACAAGAGCATATGGCGGTGCTGGCTTAGGGCTCTCAATAGTAAAAAATATAATGGAATTGCATAATAGTAAGTGCGGAGTTGAAAATCTTCCAGGCGGCGTAAGATTTTGGTTTCAGTTAGAGGGAGTTTATAATGAAAAGCATGTTTAATAAAAAAGCGTGACTCGATAGTAAGAGTTGCGCTTTTTTGCAAGCACAAATATCCTCATTCGAACTCAAGTTGAGCTTCTATTCATTAGTTTATTGTTAATGCAGCATATGACACTATATACAGAGATATTTGGATATTTGAATGAAAAAGAAATTTATAGTAAAATAATAATATAATTTTAGGAATAATTTGCCGAATGATGGTGTTAATATAAATAATATTCACAAATGATGTTTTAAAGGAGGAAAACATGTGTAAAAAGAGATTACTCTTGAAAGTTTTAACAACGGTGTTATGTTTTAATTTAATGATCTCTTCTGAAGTTTTAGCTGTAGGAAATACGACTTCTGTTAAAAATATTCAATCACTAGACTTACATCCTGCTAGAATATCTCTTGATATAGATGCAAATCAAGTATTTACAAAGACGGCTGTTATAAATGGTTGGACGTTAAATTATTCTGGTATTAAAAAGGTTAATATTTATGTGGACGATACTTTTAATGGAGCTGCTAAGTTTGGTATAGCAAGAACTGATGTTGATAAGGCATATCCTGGATATAGTGGTGGTAAGAATAGTGGATTTCAGTATACTGTAAATACTTCAAAATTGTCTAATGGTAATCATATTATCAAAGTAACTGCAATAGGTAAGGATGGTGCCAGTAAAAGTATCTCTACTAGTATCAAGGTGTTAAATAATTCAACCTATTACAAAGATTATAGTATTACACTTAGTAAATTTGTGGACAAGGAGTATGCATTAGGTGCTATTAATTATATAGATGCCGGTTCTTGGAAAAAGGCTGATAAGCAGCAAATTGCTTACTATTCAAACCCTAATAATTTTATAAATAATTCTGGTAAATATCAATTCTTAAAGCTTAATTATACCTATGGAATAACTATAGAAAATCTGAATTCAACCCTGACTAATAGAGGAAATTTAAAAAATCATAGCAGTGCTTTTCTAACAGCTGGGAAAAAGTATAATATTAGTCCTTTATACTTAATTGCACATAGTATACTAGAAACGGGAAGCGGTCAATCAAAATTAGCCAAGGGTGTAATTGTAACTAAAGTTGATGGAAAAGCTGTAATCCCTAGAATTGTTTATAATGTATACGGTGTTGCTGCATATGATAGAGATCCAATCAGATTGGGCGCTGAGTTTGCATATAAACATGGCTGGTTTAGTATTGACGAAGCCATAATTGGAGGGGCTGATTTTATCTGTTCAAATTTTATAAGAAGTGAGTATTATCAACAAGACACACTATATAAAATGAGGTGGAATCCTAATAATATATATCATCAGTATGCTACAGATATTGGCTGGGCTTATAAACAAGTTGATCTTTTGAAGGCTTTAATTGATAAATGTCCTAATGCAGTATTAATTTTTGAAATACCAAGATTCAAAAAGTAAGATTCAATTTAAAAGGAGTTTTTTAAAATTAAGTGTTTACATTTATTACGACGCTATGTATAATATTACTAATAAGATTTTTATAATGCTATGATCAGAAATAGTAAAGGTTAGAGAAATTCTCAGAGAGCCGAAGGTGGTGTGATTCGGTAGTTTCAAGATCTTGAACTCGTCTGTGAGCTGTCTCCTGAAATTATGTAGGGTAGAACGTATTTCTCACGTTATAGGGATAGGTGGTAATAGCCATCGAAAAGTGGATTTTATTGTGATGAAATCAATTAGAGTGGTACCGCGGGTTAACCTCGTCTCTTTTATTAGAGATGAGGTTTTTTTATTTTTAAGAATTTATAAATTATTTTATAAACAATTTATAAATTTTAGCACTAGGTAATTTTAATTAATTTATATAGAGGAGTGGTTTTTATGTCATATACAAGATACAAAAAATATGCAGCTGTTAATCTTAAAGATCGTCAGTGGCCGGATAGGGAAATTGAAAAAGCACCAATTTGGTGCAGCGTTGACTTACGTGATGGTAATCAATCACTTCCTACCCCTATGAATGTAGAAGAAAAGCTTAGGATGTTTAAATTACTTGTAGATATGGGATTTAAGGAAATCGAAGTTGGTTTTCCATCAGCGTCTAATACGGAATATAAATTTCTACGTACACTGATCGAAGAAGAGCTTATTCCAGAAGATGTTACTATTCAAGTGCTAACTCAATCAAGAGAACATTTAATTGAAAAGACATTTGAAGCACTTCGTGGAGCAAAAAATGCTATCGTGCATCTTTATAATTCTACTTCCACTTTGCAAAGAAGAGTGGTATTTAATAAAAGTATGGATGAAATTACTGAGATAGCTGTTCACGGCGCAAAGCTATTAAAGGAGTACAGCGGAAAATATCCAGAAACAAAGTTTACTTTTGAATATTCACCAGAAAGCTTTACTGGAACGGAATTAGAATATGCATTAGAAATATGCGAAGCAGTATTAAATGTTTGGAAGCCAACACCTACAAATAAGGCAATTATAAATTTACCTTCTACTGTGGAAATGTCAACTCCAAATGTTTACGCTGATAGAATTGAATGGTTCTGTAGAAATGTGTCCAATAGAGATAGTGTTATAATAAGTATTCATACTCATAATGATAGAGGAACAGGAGTTGCTTCAAGTGAACTTGGACTTCTTGCTGGAGCTGATCGTGTGGAAGGTACTCTTTTTGGAAATGGAGAAAGAACAGGAAACTTGGATATTGTAGCTATGGCTATGAATTTATATTCAGAGGGAATTAATCCTGAATTAGATTTCTCAGATTTAAGTAATATAGTAAAAACCTATGAAGAATGTACTAAGATGACGGTACATGAACGTCATCCTTATGCAGGTGAATTAGTATATACGGCATTTTCAGGATCTCATCAAGATGCTATTAGAAAAGGTCTTCTAGCTATGGATAAGGAGAATAATCCCTATTGGGAGGTTCCGTATCTTCCTATTGATCCGCATGATGTTGGAAGAGAATATGAAGAGATTATTCGTATAAACAGTCAATCTGGTAAGGGGGGAACTGCTTATATTATGGAAAGTGATTTTGGATTTATTCTTCCTAAGTCAATGCATAGAGAATTTGCGGATGTAGTACAGGATAAATCAGACAGCTTAGGGACAGAACTTACTTCAAGTCAAATATTTGAACTGTTTGAACAAGAGTATTTGAATAGAAAAGAACCGTATAGACTTAAGAATTATGAGATTCAATCTATGCAGAATGTAGAGACTGAGGAAAACATCGTAAACATTCAGGCTACAGTATCTGTAAACGGAGTAGATAAAAAGATTACAGGGTTAGGAAATGGACCGGTAGATGCTTTCTTTAATGCATTACACACCAATAATATTAATGGCTGTAGATTTATATCCTATGATCAGCATGCCCTTGACAGAGGATCAAAATCAAGAGCTGTTTCTTATATACAAGTTGAGAATAACGGAAAGAGATATTTTGGAGTAGGGGTGTCTGAAAATATCGATACGGCTTCTCTAAATGCATTAATTATTGCAATTAATAGATGTAAATAAAAGAAGTACTGAATGGTGAAAATTATAGATTATCCACAAAAGGTGATAGGTTACAATTTCTTGTAAAAAGCTCTTTGCAGCTCAAATAGCTGCAAAGAGGTTATTGGTTATATAAAATAAGTTTTGTAAAAAAACTTGACTAGGTAGTAGGAAAAGTAATATAGTTATTTCGTACACGAATTATGTCAATACGAAATACTTGTTCAAAACAGTTCCTAAGAAGGTGATAAAGTGGATGAAATAGGAAAAAGTTTAGAGGTTTCTAAGTTGTTTAGAGAAATAATGATACTATTAAGACACAGTATGGCAAAAAGCTTTGAGGATATGGGGATAACTGCCCCTCAGGGGATGGTTTTAAGAACATTAGGACATAATGAGAAAATGAAAATAAGTGATCTAAGCAGCCATCTTGGTTTGTCAAACAGCACTGTTTCAGGTATTGTTGACAGACTTGAAAAGCAAGGAATGGTAGAGAGAATAAGAAGTGAAGAAGATAGAAGAGTTGTTTATGTATCTTCATCCCCTAAATTTGAAAAATTGCATAAGGAGCTTCATAATAGGGCAGAAGAAAATATAAGAAATATAATGAAAAGAGGAACTCCTGAAGATATAGATAAGGTAATAGATGGATTGAATACTTTGAAAAAACTTTTGACTAATGACAAGTAATGTAAATTATGGAAGTAGGACGGTGGAAAAAATATTTGCAATTTATAGTTGTAACCGTTTACTAAGCATAGGTAATGACCTATGCTTTTTTTACACGAGGAAAGTTCTAAATTGATAAACTAGGAATATATTTTATTAAGACAAACCCATAAAATAAGTTTGAGAACAGAGGGGGAGGAGTAATGATTTTGTACGATGAAAAGGGGAAAAAATATGAAGCCTTGAGGTTTGAAAAGGGGCTAAGTTTAGATTCAACGAAATATAAATGGAAAAAGATCGGAATTAAGATAGATGATAAAGAAATAGAATTATTTTATGACCATAGCGGAATAAAAAATAAGATATTTAGACAATATAAGTACTTTGTTTTAAATAAAAAGTGGTACAGGATTCCATGCGTTGGCTCTCAAAAACTCTCACTCCCTAATATGCTATATACAAAAAAAGTCAATTAAGTATTGGTAAATATGATAAATGCTTGATATATCCCTCTAAAACACATCAGATTTCTCTGGTGTGTTTTTTTTTATTCCATCATTCATTAAGGTGTAACTATCATAAAATTAAAGTGTATTTAGTAATAATAAATAATAGGTTAGCATAAAAAAGTTTAATAGAGAGTTTAATTTTGTTCTAGATTTTGTAGAATATACTGTCGCATCGATATTAAATAACAAGAAGTTTTTGGGAGGTTGCAAAATGCATAAATTCTATAGGGGAGACACTTTTATTTTAAAGAACAAATATGGACAAATTAAATTTAAGAGAGATGAAAAAAATGGGTTGATTTTATATTTTAATAGGTCAGATATTGGAATTTCTATAGAGGCGTTATATGTTGATGAAGAACTAAAAAAACTCCTATATGGAGAAAAGGAGAGTAAAATTGATTGCAGATTAAAAACATATACAAAAGGATCAAAAAAGATATATACTACCTGTTTTCAATATGATGAAGATGTAGAAAATGAAAATCATTCCGGTGCTTTGATTTTTTTAGCGGCAGATTCCAGATATGAATATAGACTTAATGAAAAGGATTTTAAAGCTATGATATTCTATATAAAAATTCATTTAGGAAGCGTTGTAACTTATCAGGAGTTTGAATATTATTGTGGTGGAATAATTCAAAGAATGCTCTCAATAATGAAAAGCTATTTGACTAAAAAAGTGTTTAAAGCATCTTCTAAATAATTTTTGTATAGATGTGTATCCATGACCTAATGAGAAGTTTTCGGATATTGAGTAAGATAAATTACTCAAATCGTATTAATTAAAAGAAATTTATATGGAAAATATTTTAAATTGTTCAGGATATAATTGATAAAATTACAACAAGTAGTATAATAGGTAATATCACCTAACAAGTTAACTAATACCTTTTATTAGAATACTTATTTAACTTGTTAGGATATAGTTTAATAAATTTACATTCAAATTGTAATCAAAAGAAAATCCATTAAATTTGTTATTAAAAAAGAAAGGAGGATGTCTATGGAATATGTATATACTGTTATCTTTTTAGTTGGAGCTATTTATGCTGTAGTAACATTTTTAATGGGAGGATTATTTGGAATTGTCCATCTTGGTGGTCATATAGATACACATATAGATGCCCACTTTCATACACATATTGACTCTCATGTAGATGGTCAAAGTGGATCAAGTGTTTTTACTGTTTTTCCATTGAAGCCAATAACTATAGTATCATTTATCACTGTGTTTGGAGGAATTGGAGTACTTGGAACACATAGTAAGTTAAATGCAATAATTACATTCATATTAGCAGTCATATTAGGGTTTTTGGTTTCTTTTATTTTATATAAGTTTGTGGTGGTACCACTGTATAAAGCTCAAAATACCAGCGCTGTTTCACAAGAAGAAATTATTGGGATGCAGGCAAAGGTGATATCGCCAATATTAGAGGGGGGATTTGGTACTATAGCTTATGTTGTTAATGGAAGTAAGTACAATGCTCCAGCGCAGCATATAACTAAAAAAGCTGTAGCACAAGGTGAAGATGTATTAATATATGAAATTAAAAATAGTGTATTTTATATTCAACCATTAAATGAATCAAAATAAAAAAGTAAAGGGGAAGATTAAATGAATACATCTGTATTTATGATTGCCGGAATAATAGTAGTAGTAATTATACTTCTAATTCTTAGCATTTTTTCTATGTGGAAAAGAGTACCTCAGGATAAAGCAATAGTTGTTACAGGTTTGAAAAAAAGAGTAATTACTGGTGGAGGTGGATTTGTAGTACCACTTTTAGAGAGAACTGATAAGATTTCTCTAGAAAATATGGAAATAGATGTACGCATAGACGGAGCATTAACTGGACAAGGTGTTGGTATTACCGCTGATGGAGTTGCAGTAGTCAAGGTAAAATCAGATACTAATTCCATATTATCAGCTGCGGAACAGTTCAACACATCTAATGGTATGCAGCATACTCTTCAGGTTATTGTACATACTACAAAAAATGTACTTGAAGGTAAGCTTCGTGAAATTGTTTCAAAAATGACTATTGAAGAAATTTATAAGGATAGAGAAAAATTTGCTTCTCACGTTCAAGAGGTGGCAGCTATTGATTTAGCCCAAATGGGTCTTGAATTAAAGGTTTTAACTATAAAAGATATTTCAGATAAAAATGGTTATTTAGAGGCTCTTGGAAAACCAAGAATTGCTGTAGTTAAAAGAGATGCTTTAATTGCTGAAGCTGAAGCTTCAAAGGAAACAAAAATAAAGACAGCTGAGGCTATAAAGGAAGGGGAAGCTGCTAAGCTGCAATCAGAAACTCAGATAGCAGAGGCAACCAAGCAGAAGGAATTAAAAGTACAATCCTACAGAAAAGAGCAAGAGCAAGCAAAAGCTATATCTGACCTTGCTTATGAAATTGAATCTAATAAAGCTAAAAAAGAAGTTACTGAAACACAAATTCAAGTCGAAATAACTAAAAAACAAAAAGAAAAAGAACTAGCAGACGCTACTGTACAAGTTGAAATAACTAAAAAGGAAAAAGAAATTGAACTGGCTGAGAAAGAAGCCTTAAGAAAAGAAAGAGAACTTGAAGCTACCGTAAGGAAGCAAGCAGAGGCAGATAAATACAGACAAGTTCAAACAGCAGATGCTGTTAAATATAAAGAAATTGCAGATGCCGAAGCAAGAGCAAGAGCTATTGAATTGGAAGGTAAGGCAAAGGCAGAAGCATTAAGACTTCAAGGTATGGCCGAAGTGGATATTATAAGAGAAAAAGGTAAGGCTGAAGCTGAAGCTATGATGAAAAAGGCTGAGGCATTTAAACAATACAATGATGCTGCTATGGCTCAAATGATCATTGAGAAGCTTCCTGAAATAGCAAAGGCTGTTTCAGAGCCATTATCAAAGACTGAGAAAATTGTTATTGTGGATAATGGAACAGGAGAAGGAAAGGGCGCTGCAAAGGTCACAGGTTACGTGAATAATATAATGTCTCAGTTACCAGACACAGTACAAGCATTAACAGGAGTAAATATAATGGACTTCCTAAATAAAAGTAATAAATTTAGAAATGAGGAAATAGATATTGAATCTTCTTCAGGGGATGCTGAATCATAAACGGTTAACTTATTAATAAAATTTGAATACGGTTAATATTATTAAGTATTGGCTATTTCCATTATATGGTTTAAGTTTGAAAAGAATTTAAATCATATTGCGGTAATAGCCAATATTTTCGTGTATACATAGAAAAATATTGAAAATATGTATTTTGAGTAGTATTATGTAATTGTTAGGTAAAAACTTCTGGCTAGGAAATCTAAATTTAGCGTCTTTTCGAGGTTTTATTCAATAATGAATCTAGGTGTAATAACAATTCAAAAATATTCATGTTAGAAAATTTCATGACTAGTAAGTCTAATTTATTGTGTACGTATAGCAATAAACTATAGTCTTCAACTGCTATATATAAAAGTCATTAAACAATTTTTCTTACTTGTAATGATTTGTTTTTGGAATGCACCCAAATTATTGTTAGATGAAGCGGCATTGGATTTAGGGGGGAGGTAGGAAAAATAAATTCGTTTACTAGCTAAGAAAGATGTTTGCCATTAATTTTGTAAGCATTGAAGATTAATGAGAGGTGAGTAAAATAATGATAAATCAACAAGAAGATAATTATAGTAAGGATTTCTGTAGGCTATTTGAAGAACAAGTTTTAGCTAACCCTGAAAAAATAGCATTAATATGTGGGGAAAAGAATATTAGCTATGAGAATTTAAATAAGAATGCAAATAAGTTAGCAAGAAGATTAGTTAAGCTTGGTGTAACTTCAGATTATATAGTTTCCGTATTTGCAAATAGAACCATAGAATTAGTTACGGCAATAATTGCAATATGGAAGTCTGGAGGAGCATATCTTCCTTTGAATCCAGAACACCCAATTCAACGTCAGCACCAAATTTTTGAACAAAGTGGAAGTGAACTAATATTAGTATCACGAGAGTTTTATTCAGTTGTTGAAGAAACGGTGAATAAATTACCAGTGCATAAACAACCAAAATTTATTGTCATTGAAGATGAAATAGAAAAAGAGCAGTCTGCAGAAAATTTACAAACACTAATTTCCCAAAGGGATTTAGCATATGTAATATTCACTTCTGGATCAACAGGAGTTCCTAAGGGGGCAATGGTTGAGAGAAGAGGTATGGTAAACCATTTGTATGAAAAAATAAAAGACCTTAACATAACATCTGATGATCATGTTGTAGAAAGTGCCTCACAATGCTTTGACATATCTATTTGGCAGTTCTTTGCTGGACTTATCGTTGGTGGTCAAGTACATATATTTAGCGATCATATAGCGCATGATCCTATTCTACTTATGAAACAAGCTGAGCTTGAGAGAGTATCTATTATTCAGGTTGTTCCATCTATGCTAAGAGCAATTGTTAATACAATTGAATCTATAGGAGAACCATTTAAGATATCAACTATAAGATGGGTATGTCTTGTAGGAGAAGCATTACCTCCAATTGTATGTAGAAAATGGTTTAAATACTACAAAGATATACCGCTGTTAAATTCCTATGGTCCTACAGAATGTTCTGATGGAGTGACACATTACAAAATATTTGAAGCTCCTGACGAGGACGTAATAAATATGCCTATAGGTGTTCCAATAAATAATTTAGTTTTATATGTGTTAAAAACGGAAACGAATGAATTAATAGAATGTAGCAAAGGTGAACCAGGAGAATTATGTGTCAGTGGTATAGGCGTAGGCCGCGGTTATGTGAATAATGAAGAGAAGACTAAGTCAGCATTTTTGGAAAATCCATTCTCTAAGGACCCTGATTTCTCGGCAATTTATAAAACAGGTGATTTAGTGAACTATTTAGATGATGGCAATCTTGTATATTTAGGAAGAATAGATCGTCAAGTGAAAATCCGTGGTTTTAGAATAGAATTAGGAGAAATTGAAGCAGCATTATCAAAATATGAAAGTGTAAAGGCATGTGCAGTTATAGCACGAAATACAAGAGGAAATAAACATAAATTAGTAGCTAGAGAATGTTTAGCTGAAAATCAAGGAGCCTTAGATGAATCAATTCATTTAGTGAGCTACATTGTTAGTAATAGGAAAGTTTTAGATTCTGAGTTAAGAAAATATCTTCAAGAACATCTCCCTTCATATATGGTTCCAGAGAGATTTGTTAGGATGGATGCTCTTCCGCTAAACTCTAATGGCAAGCTTGATGTAAAAGCGCTTCCAGAACCAGACAGCCTTCGACCAGATTTAGATGTACCATATGTTGCCCCAATAAATGAAATTGAACGAAGATTATGTGAGATTTGGATTCAGATACTATGCATAGATCGTGTGGGAACACAGGATGGATTTTTTGATCTTGGTGGAGACTCACTTTTAGCCATGCAGATTATAAATAAAATAAGAGTAGGCATGGCTTATGAGATTTCTTTTGATAAAATATTTACAAAAACAATAAGTGAAATAGCAGTGATGTTAGACAAACAAGAACAAAATGATAAATTGCCGGATTGTTTTAATAAAAAATTATCGCTAGATGCTACATATCCACTTTCACTTGAACAGCAGAGACTATGGTTTCTGTGGAAGTTAAATAAAAATAGCCCTTTCTACACTTTGCAGGGTTCTATTTCCCTTAATGGAGACATTGACGTAAATATACTAAAAGAAGCATGGGAAAAGATTGTACAAAATCATGATACTCTTAGAGTGAGATTTGGAGAAAATGAAGGAAGGCCTTTTCAAAGATTTGAGAAAACTGGTGAAGTAGATCTTCGTTTTCAGGATTTAACTAATCTTTTAAAAGAAGAACAACAGAGTATTATAAAAAGAGCGGCAGGTAAAGAAATTAATCATGTTTTTGATTTGGAAAAAGATTCTTTATTTAGATTGAATCTATTTAAGTTGTCTGAAGAAGAACATACTATGATACTTACAACACATGAAATAATAATAGATGCATGGGCACTATCTATTATTATGAGAGAGCTTGAAGCAAATTATCACAGAATTCTTCAAAATCCAAACAAAATAGAAAATGATACAAAAGTACAATTTAGAAATTATATTTTATGGGAAAGCGAAAATATAACCAAAGAAAAACTTAAATCACAGGAAGAGTATTGGCGTGAAAAACTATCGGGGACCCTTCCAGTATTAAATCTTCCAACAAAGACTATTAGATCAAATACTCCAAATCATAAGGGCAGATCAAAGGGAATTCTTCTAAGTAAGGATTTATCTAATAAACTTAGAATACTGAGTAGAGAAAAAAATTCTACATTATTTATGACAATTCTGGCTGCATTTAACGTATTGTTGTACAATTACACCGGTCAAGATGATATTATAGTAGGATCACCTCATGTAAACCGAAGTCACCCTGGAACAGAAGATTTAATAGGTTTCTTTCTAAATATGATACCTCTAAGAACTTCATTGGCAAACGATCCAAGCTTTGAAAATCTGCTTGAAGGCGTTAGACAAACTGTAATTGGTGGTATTGCAAATTCGGAATATCCATTCTTATGGACACTTGAATTTGCAGATGTAGTGAGAAGTAGTAGTATTTCGCCGGTTTTCCAGGTCATGTTTAATATGTACTCAGAAAGGGCAGAGGATGATAATGCAAAGAGAAATGAAATAAATATTAATTTCAAGAATTTAAATATATCTTTCAGAGAAATGGAAAGCGGATATACAAAATATGATTTAACATTATATGCTCAGGAAAATGGTGATCAAATATATTTACAAATGTCCTATTTTATTGAGCTATTTGAGGATGACTTTATAGAAAGAATGGTTAAGAATTTTGAGGTGTTGCTAAATAGCATAGTAGAAGAACCTAGCTTGCCAATTTCTCAGTTAAAAGTACTTACTGACTCGGAAATAAATATGCAATTATTTCACTTTAACAACAAGAGAAAAGAATATGATTTATCTATGAATATTCATGAAATGTTTGAGATGCAAGTAGAAAAGACACCCGAGAAAACAGCCTTTATATGCAACGATGAGACTATATCATACTTGGAACTCAACCAAAGGTCCAATCAATTAGCGCATTATTTAAGAGGATTTGGTGTTAGTAAAGGTTCACTTGTAGCAATTTGTGTAGAACGTTCATTTGAAATGATTATAGGTATCTTAGCTATCATGAAGGCAGGTGGTACATACATTGCATTAGATCCAACTTATCCAAGGTTAAGACTTAATGATATCTTAGATGATACCAATGCTTCAATACTGATTGTTCAAAATAAAACTGATTTTTTCAATAGGTATGAAAATATTAAAATTAATTTAGATACGGATTTCACACTTATAAACATAGAGGAGAATAAAAACCTGGCCGCTGTTACTGGGCAGGAAGATATATTGAATATAGTTTATACATCATCATCTACAGGAAAACCAAAGGGTGTTTTGATAAATAATAAATCAGTATTAAATAGATTAAATTGGATGTGGGACACATATCCATTTAGTAAGGAAGATGTAGCTGTATTACAAAAATCATATGCATTAGTGGCAGCTACCTGGGAGATATTTGGAGGTTTGCTAAAAGGGATTCCAACGCTTATATTATCTAGGGAAGATGTAATAAATCCAAGTGAATTTTGGAATAAGGTAACAGCTAATAAGGTGAGTTTTTTATTGGCATCACCACCAATTGTTCAAGGAGTGATTAACCAAAAAAATCAACACCAAAATGATTGGACTTCCTTACGATTGGCAACCACAAGTGCTGAACCTATCCCTCCATCTATGGTGAAAGACTGGTATAAAGCGTTCCCTAATGTACCATTATTAAATTTATATGGATCCACGGAATGTTCGTCAAATGCATCAGTATACGATACACGAGATATGTCTTATGATTCAAGTATAGTACCTATAGGAAAGCCATTAACTAATGTGCAAACTTACATATTAAACAAGAATTTGAAGCCTGTACCTATAGGCGTAGTTGGAGAAATGTGTATTTCAGGTGATTGCGTGTCTAATGGCTATCTAAATCTTCAAGATCTAACTTCTGAGCGATTTATTAAGAATCCGTTTTCTAATATTACTGGATCTATATTGTACCGATCTGGAGACTTAGCACGTTACTGTGATGATGGAACAATTGAACTTGTTGGAAGAGCTGATTTTCAAGTTAAATTAAGGGGTTTCCGAATAGAGCTAGGTGAGATTGAGGCTGCACTTAAGAAATTCCCAAATATCAAGAAAGCGATAGTTACTTTAAGGGAGGATGTACCAGGAGATAAGAGGTTGGTTGCCTATATAGTTGCTGATAAAGAATATAATCCTAAGTTAAATGAGCTAAGAACATTTCTACAGCAAATACTTCCTGAGTATATGGTACCGGCATTCTTTGTAATTTTAGAGAACCTCCCAACGAATTCATCAGGTAAAATTGATAGAGCTGCATTACCTGTTCCGGATGAGGTAGCATTATCAAGCGCACAGGAATATGTAGCAGCAAGAGATGAATTAGAGAGGAGTTTAGTAGTATTATGGGAAGAGGTATTAGGTACAAGTAGAATTGGAATATACGAAAACTTTTTTGAACTTGGAGGACATTCCCTTAAAGCTGTAAACCTCATTAGTAAGATTCACAATGATTTAAAAGTAGAAATTCCATTGACTAGATTCTTTAATAATCCAACGATTAAGGACGTTGCAGACTATGTAAGAAGTTCTGAAAAACATGAACTTGCACCTATAGAACCTGCACCTGTTAAGAAGTACTATGAATTATCTACACCTCAAAAAATATTATTCCCACTTAACCAGCTCCAAGGAATAAGTACAGCTTTTAATATGCCGCTAATTATGATGATAGAAGGAAAATTGGATATTCTAAGGTTTGAGCAAGCGTTTCAACAACTTGTAAATAGATATGAAATATTGAGAACTTCCTTCCAATATGTAGATGGACAGCCAGTTCAAGTTATTAATGATAAGGTTAATTTTAATATCGATTATAGTGAAGATAATGAGAGCAATACCTATGACATAATTAATGGTTTTATTAAAGAATTTGATATAAGCAAGGCACCACTTTTGAGAGTAGGCTTAGTAAAATTCTCGGATAAAAAATATTTATGGTTATTTGATGTGCATTTACTAATTATGGATAATAAGTCGAAAGAGGTATTAGTTGGTGAATTTACCGAACTATACAATGGCAATAAAATACCAGAAATAAAACTTCAATACAAAGACTTTTCAGTATGGCAAAATGCTCTGTTCCAATCAGATGCATTAGGAAAGCAAAAGGAATATTGGAGTGAGGTATTTAAAGATGGAGTTCCTGTATTAAATATGCCAACTGATTTTGAACGTCCAGATATACCAAGTTATGAAAATAATATTTTATCCTTCGATATTCCTGATAAGGTCAGAATAAGATTAAATAATTTTGTATTAGAGAATAACACAACCTTGAATATAGTAATGTTTAGCATATATGCAACATTATTGGGTAAGTACAGTAATCAAGATGATATTCTTTTAGTCTCTGCTGTGGAAGGGAGAAACCACCCTGATCTGGAAGAAGTTGTAGGGGAATTCTCATATGGTTTACCAATTAAGTGCAAAATCGATAGAGATAAATCCTTTATTGAAGCTATTAATAGCATTAAGGATACCATGTTAAGCGTGTACGAGAATCAACAATATCCATTTGATAAATTAGAGTTAGATAAGAATTTTTCGGAACGCTATTCAAGAGCATCAATGTTATCATTTGTAAATGGATTTGATGCAAAGTTTAGAAATATTCATATTAAAGATTTACAACTTACCCCAGTAGAGTTTGATAATAATATAAAAGACAGAGACTTTAGAATGACTATTTTTGCATATAAACCAGAAGAAAACATAAGCTGTTTATTAAGATACAACAAACAATTATTTAAGCATGAAACTATGGTCGGATTTGCTGAAAATTTCATTAATTTAATCGAGAGACTTATTAAATCGCCGTATGATAAATTGATTGATATGGAGTTATTCTCTGTGGAAGATGATGCGGAAATAATTAATATCTAGCTTTAAAATACTACTAATTAGCACTACATTTAGATTTAACAAATAAAATCTGAGAGTTTGTCCGAAGTATTTAAAAACTTTTGGCAAACTTTCTTTATTTAACAAGTGTTTTTTTGATAATTATCCAGAAATTACAGCTGAATTTAATGGAATCCATTTCGATAATATTGATGTAAAAAAATATATTGGAGGTGTAATAACATGAACAGCAGGAGAATACTTGCATTTGTTGTATCATTTTTACTACTAGTCTTTAATACCAATTTCGTTTTAGCAAAGACAAGAACATCCAACATACCTTCAGCTCCTTCAGGGCTTACAGTGACTAGTGTAACTGCATCAGAAATAGACTTAAGCTGGAATGCAGTATCAGGTGCTTCTGGGTATAAGATTTTTAGGGCTTCACCTAATGACTCTAGTTATACTCAAATAGCAACTATCAGCACTAACACTTATAAAAATACTGGACTAGCTTCTTCAACTAAGTATTGGTATTTTGTAAGAGCATATAATGCCTACGGAACCTCAGCTGATTCCACACATATATATGCAACCACAAGCCAAGCTGTAGTAACGACAACTGCTCCTAAAATAGTTTTAGGTTTTGCCACATACTATTACTCTGGAGATTCTTCCTCATATAACTCTATGACAGCTAACACTAGTACTATAGATGAGATTGCAACGGATACATACACAACAGATGCTTATGGAAGCATCAGTGGTCTTGTACCAAGCAGTCAAATATCCTATGCTAATGCAAATGGAATAAAACCATATGCAATGATAACTAACAATTTTGATGGAAGTATTGCACAAACTCTTCTTGAAAGTTCAACTAATAGGCAAAACCTAATCAACAATACACTAAATGCTTTAAAAGTTAATTCTTATAAAGGTGTAAATGTAGATTTAGAAGGTGTTTATTACTATGATAGAAGCTATTTTACAACCTTCATGAGTGAACTTTACAGTGCGTTACATTCACAAGGTTTTACTGTTACAATATCTGTCCCAGCTAAAACTTATGACAGTACAACGGATGGTTGGAATGGTGCATTTGATTATGCCGCTTTAGCAAATTATTCAGATCAAATGGTTTTGATGGCTTATGATGAACACTATGCTGGAGGTTCACCAGGACCAATAGCTTCAATTGGATGGGTACAGAATGTAGTTAACTACGCTGTAACAGTGATTCCTAAAAATAAGATATTACTTGGTGTAGCAGCCTACGGCTATGATTGGACTTCAGCAGGCAATGCAAAGGCTTATAGTATTAGCCAAATATATAATTTAGCTACAACCTATGGAGCAACAATTCAATGGGATTCTACTTCACAATGTCCATATTTCTACTACACAGATTCAACTGGAGTACAACATACAGTTTGGTTTGAAAATAGTACAAGCCTAGCTTATAAATTAGATGTTGTTAACAGCAGCAATATTGCAGGTATAGGAATTTGGAGATTAGGATTAGAAAACAGCGATTATTGGACTACTATTAAAACAAAATTTAGCAGGTAAGGTTTAGAAAGTTAGTAAAAAATAGGGTGCATAGTTTTTATTGTGTACCCTATTTAATAATATGCACACAAATAAGGTGTCATTATTAATAATATATAAACTTTTACTATTGTGATAATACAAATTGATAAGGCTTTTTTGCCTAAATAAACTTATTAGCAGAAGGGATGAAAATTGAAATTTTTAGGAAGGAAGCAGGTAGAAATGAAAAAGATAATAATTGTTTTATTGATAGCTATAGTGTTTACAGGCTGTCAAAGCAGTAATACTATAGGAAGTAATGCTAAAGGAAGTAATACAAAAGAAAATTTGTCTCAAACTGCAGTAAATAGTAGTAAGGACAAAACTTCTTCTAAAAATGCTGGTGCATCAAATGACAAAAGAGATAACACTCAATATAAATTTCAATCCATTAAGCCTGGAACTGTTCCAAGGATAAACCAAACTCAGAAGACTCAAATCAATAATAATTTAGTAAAAGCTATGAGCAACGTAGATGGTTCTTTAAAGTCCTTAGATGACATTAAGGATGTAAATCTGGACTCGGCTAATTAAGGTAACAGTATATAATTAAAATAAAGCCTCAGGGCTAGCCAAAGGCTTTATTTTTTATATTATCTGGATTTGTTTGATTTATAAGAAGTTGTTTTTTTCTTAAAGTCAGCAATCTTTCTATTATTGCTATTATTATTTGTTTTAGCTCTTTGAAATCCAGGGTTTACAATGGCACCCTTATATATATCCTTATGTTCTACCGTGATATTAAAATCCCTTTCATATTTCTTTATTACAGGGACTTCCCTAGTTGTAACTATAGAAATGGCCGTACCAGTCTTTCCAGCTCTTCCAGTTCTGCCAACCCTGTGTAGATATTCTTTAGGATCAGGAGGTAAATCTAAATTAAAAATATGTGTAACATCCTTAACATCTAAACCTCTGGCAGCTATATCAGAAGCTACCAGTAGTTGGATTTTGCCGTTTTTAAACCCATCCATGGCTTCCTTACGTTCTTCTTTAGTAGCACCACCATATATTCCACAAGCCTTAATGTTATGATACTGAAGTTTTAAAGTAGTAATTTGGGTTTCATCACTTTTGTTTATAAATACTATTGCACGTTCAGGCTTAATTGAGGCTATTAATTTTCTTAAAACCTCCATCTTATCCCTTTGTTCTGCAGTAAAATAAAGATGATTTATGTCTGGATTTATTAACTCTTCAGATTTAATTTGTACAATTTCTGGGTCTTTCATTAGAGCCTTTGCAGATATTAATGTTTTTTCATTGATTGTGGCTGAAAAGACCATTAACTGCCTATCTCTCATAGTAGTTTTAATTAAATCTTTTACTCCATTTATATTATTTTCATCAAGTAATCTATCGCCTTCATCTATTACTATGGATTTAATGGTATGTGCACTTATCTTTTTCTTTTTTATCAATTCTAGTATTCTTCCTGCTGAACCAACTATTATATGAGGTTTTTCTCTAAGCTTTTCAATTTGTCTAGTTATATTTACCTCTCCTATGATTGGTAGAGAAGTAACTAGCATTCCGGAATTATTTGATAAAAGCTTAATCTGGCTATTTATTTGCATGGCTAATTCGTGAGTTGGGGCCAAAATAATAGCTTGCATTTCTCTCTTAGAACTATCTATTTTCTGAAATATAGGAAGTAGATAAGCTAAAGTTTTTCCGCTGCCTGTTTGTGATTGTCCTATTACATCTTTATTTTCTATAGCTGAAGGGATAAGCTTTTCTTGAATAGCAGTAGGTTCTGTTATATTTTCTTTTTTTAACCCTTCTATTAAGTTTGAATTTAATCCCAATGAATCAAATGACGTCATTATTTTATCTCCTTAGTTTATTTATTGATAAAAACTTATCTCATTCTATACTTAGTGCTTAATTTTGTCAAATATATAAAGTGAACTATAACATACGCACTTATTTTTGGCGTTAAAGCGCTAATCTATTCTGACTTAATATAAGAATTGAATAATTTCAGATACTCTTAAACATAATAGTTTTTGTTAAGTTTAAATTTTATGAGGAGGAATCTATTATGCAAGCAACAGTAAATGTACCAACAGTATCACTTTTATCTGGAGGCAATCCACATCAATCTTGTATTGATGCATGTATGAAATGCGTTCAAATATGTCAGGAATGTATAACTCTATGTTTAAATGAAGCAGATGTAAAGAGTAGAATAAATTGTATTAAAACACTTCAAGATTGTGCTGAGATATGTTCTACTACAGCATGCTATATATCAAGAGGCAGCGGAAGTATAAAAAACATTTCAGCCTTATGTGCTTCAATATGCGAAAAATGTGCAACTGAGTGTAGTGTATTTCAAGATCAACACTGTAAAGCCTGTGCTGATGTATGTCATTCGTGTGCCAGTGAATGCCGGAAAATGTAAGATAATCAATATTTGAATTTGCAAAGCATTAAAAAACGTATATTTAAAGCAAAATAAGATTCTAAGAGTATGTAACATTCGTTTATTAAAAAGGTTTGAGCATAGGAAAGTTCCGGTACTAGCTTGGAATTTTCCTTATTATTTTTTGAGGAAATATATTTCACTAATTGTGTACTTAAGTAAGGTTTTATTTTAAATTTACATTTTTTTAGAATTATTTAAATGCTAGTTTATTTTATTTTAATAAATGCAATTTAAAATAGTATATAGGGAAAGAAATTTTCACTAATTTTTAGGAGGGAAAAGAATGAATAAGAAATTAGCTTTAATGGTTACAGCAGTTGCTGTAGGGGGAACTATGTTAGCTGGAACAGCCGCTACAGTTATGGCTCAGTCTTCAGGTTATGACATATATAAGGCAGCAGTATTAAATATACCTACCATAAAAGACGCAACAGCGAAGGCAGATATTACAGTCACTGATAATGGGAGTGTTATTTTAACTGCTAATGATCAAACTAAATTTAACAAGAATAATAATACTACAAGCAGTTTAAATGATGTAAAGTATGGCACAAAGGAATTGAAAACAGAATCCTATGTTCAGGATGGAAAAATGATAAACAAAACTAGTGATAGTGATGTTTACACAGTAATGGAAAGAGGTCAAGGTAAGAGAGTGGAAAAGAAGGCTGGAAGCGAAGATAATCAAATAAAACAAGGCTTCCAAGGAATTATAGATGCCTATGTAGGAAGCAGAAGTGATGATTTTACTGCTACTTCTAATTCTGATGGCACAAAGACAGTGAATATTAAACTTGATGAAAGTCAAATAACTCCTCTTGATAATGCTATAGTTTCTTTTGCTGTAAAGGCAGCGGGTTCAGGAGAATTTAGAAATAAACAAGAAGGAATCAGTGCTGATTTAAAGGCTGTAATTCCGCAGCTGACTTCAGATATAACAGTTAAAGCAATTGATGCAAATGCGTTAATTGACAGTAAAAATGAAATTGAAAATCAAACTACGAACATAACAATATCAGGTAAAGATGCTGACGGAAAGGTTCATAATATAGTTATAACAGCAAAAATTGCTTTGTCAGACATTGATAATACTACTCCTGATAAAGTTGATTTAACTGGAAAACAAATTAAAACAGTTACCCCTCAGGATTTCAAGCGAGCTAAGTAATAATAAGTGGCAGCATAGGACAGTCCCTATGCTGCACAATTATATAAAATGGAGGTAAAATCATGGAAAAGTTATTGGAGGTGCAGAACCTGACAAAAATCTATAAAAAAGATAGAGGAGTTCAGGATATAAGCTTTGATATATTTAAAGGAGATATATTTGGATTTTTAGGACCCAATGGTGCAGGGAAAACCACAGTAATGAAGGTGATTACAGGTCTGATTAAACCAGATAGAGGCAGTGTAAAGATATTAGGTCATAACATAGCAGATGATTTTGAAAAAGCCATGGGAAAAGTAGGAGCTGTAATAGAAACTGCTGATTCCTATGAATATATGAGCGCTTATAAGAATTTAAAACTTGCAGCTAGATTTTATAATGACGTTAAAGATGAAAGAATTGATGAAGTATTGGAATTAGTGGGACTTGAGAAATATAAGAAAGAAAAGGTTGGAGAATTCTCTTTAGGAATGAAGCAGCGTCTTGGACTTGCAGCTGCACTTTTATCTAAACCTGAATTTATTATATTAGATGAACCTACTAATGGATTAGATATTGAAGGTGTGGTGGAAATAAGGAATATAGTTAAAATGTTAGCAAAGGAACAAGGAGTAAGCTTTTTTATTTCTAGTCATGTTATTCACGAAATGGAGCTTACCTGCAGCAGAGTAGGAATAATATATGATGGCAGGCTTATATCACAGGTTACCATGGAAGAAGTAAAGGCACAAAATATTTCTCTTGAAGATTATTTTCTGAAATGTGTAAAAGAAAGCAGAGGTGAAGTTGTGAATGGATAAAATTTATGCTAACACTTTGAATGAGTGTGAAAAGATTTTTTCAAAGAAAAAGACAATAGTATTCTTAGTTTTAACAGCAATTTTATCAGTACTTGCTGCAGTAATTATCCCAATATTTCAAAGTAGATTTGGAATAATAGTTGTTAATGCAGAGGCCTTCCCCGTAATAATTTTGAATCTTTTTACAGCGTTTCTTATACCTCTTTATGTATTAATGGCAGTTACTGACCTGTTTTCAGGGGAAGTGCATGATAAGAATTTAAAGCTTGTATTATTAAGACCTGTAAGTAGGTTTAAGGTATTCATATCCAAGAACATAGCAGTATTTATATATACAAGTATTAATTTATCTATCATACTTATAATTTCGCTGATTTGCGATATATTTTATAAACTACCTGGCGATTATATAAGAGCAATCTTAAATGGTTTTGGAGCTGCTTTAGTATCTCTATTACCACAGCTAATATTGACTTTATTTATAGCCTGTATATGCCAATTTTTTAACAACAGTACTGGAGCTTTTGTTACAAGTATATTCATTTTAGTAATGGCAAAGATACTTTCTTATATCTTCCCTGCAGTATCTAAAGTGCTTTTTATAAATTATTTTAGCTGGTCCACCTCTTGGATTAGTAGTTCAGCGGCGGGATCAAGACTTTTTACAGGTTTTATGCTGCTTATTTCCTATGGTATAATATTATTTACAGTTGGTTATTATTTGTTTGATAAAAAAGATATTTAGAAAGGGAGAAGACTATGTCAATTAAAAGTAGACTTATAGTTTCATATATTGCTATGCTTATTGTACCTATTATATTATCTATTATTGCAACAATTTTTATAGGTAGCTTTTATATTCATAGTCTTCAGATGGCATACAATGTAAAACTTGAAAGAAAGGAGTCCATTGAAAAGTTTATAAATAGAGAAGGAACTTTATTTCAAGAGGTACAAAATACTGCTAAAAAATCTCCAGATAATTTAAAAAATACAAGTTATCTAAAAAGCTTAGATGAAAAATTACAGGTTATAAATACAGGTATTATTGTAAGACAAAATAGCAAGATTTTATATGCCTCAAAGTCAGTTGATAAAGAAGTTACTAACGGACTTCCAAGCTTTGGCTCTAATGATGGTGAAAGGAAAAGTCATCCACTTATTGGAGATAAAATTTTGAATCAGTTAGATTTTCATTTTAGTGACGGTAGTGAAGGCAGCTTTTTTACGGTTACAGATATAGCTCTTATTAAAAATACAGCAATAAAATTTATTATAACTGTAGTGATGGCTATTATTGCCATACTTGTATTTACAAATGCATTCCTTACTTTTCTTGTATCCAGAAGTATAATTAAACCTTTAGAATCCCTGAAAAGCAGTGCTTTACAGATAAAAAATGGGAATCTGGATATGAGAGTAAGAAATAATTTTAATGATGAAATTGGAGAAGTTTGCTTAGCCTTTGAGGAAATGAGAATTAAATTAAAGGAATCCTTAAGTCTTCAACAGCAGTATGAAAATAATCGTAAAGAACTTATTTCTAATATATCACATGATTTAAAAACGCCAATAACAGCTATCAAAGGATATGTAGAAGGTATAACGGATGGTGTAGCAGATTCACCAGAAAAAATTGACAAATATATCAAAACTATTGCAACTAAAGCAAATGATTTAGATAGACTAATAGATGAGTTGTTTTTATTTTCAAAACTAGATTTGAACAAATTGCCTTTTAATTTTGAAGTGTTCGATATTAAGAGCTATTTAGAAGATTGCGTAGAGGAGCTTCAATTTGATTTTGATGATAGAAATGTACGTATAAACTTGGAAACCTGTATTACCTCATCATTTATGGTTTCCGCAGATAGAGAAAAACTTAAAAGGGTAATAATAAATATAGTTAGCAACTCAGTTAAGTATATGGATAAGGACTATGGAAAAATTAAAATTGAATTAATTGATGCTGGTGAATTTGCACAAATAAAGATTCAGGATAATGGTCAGGGAATTCCTGAGGAAAATTTGAAATTTATATTTGAAAGATTTTATCGTGTAGATCCATCAAGAAATACCTCTACTGGAGGAAGCGGCTTAGGACTAGCAATTACCAAATTGATAATTGAAGAGCATGGCGGAAAAATATGGGCTGAAAGTGTTATTGGAGAGGGTACTGCAGTGTTTTTTACCCTTAGAAAAATATAGATGTAGGTGAATTTTATGAAGAAAATACTAATAATTGAAGATGAAAACAGCATAGCGGAATTAGAGAGGGATTATTTAGAAATAAGCGGTTTTAAGGTGGAAACAGAGAATTGTGGTGATATAGGGCTGAGACGTGCTCTGCAGGAGGATTTTTCAATTATCATACTGGATCTTATGCTTCCGAAGATAGATGGTTTTGAAATATGCAGGCAAGTTAGAAGTAAAAAGGATATTCCCATATTAATGGTTTCTGCTAAGAAAGAAGATATTGATAAAATAAGAGGATTAGGTATTGGTGCAGATGATTACGTAACCAAGCCTTTTAGTCCAAGTGAGTTAGTCGCTAGGGTGAAAGCACATCTGTCTAGGTATGAGAGACTTATAGGAAATAGTGAATCAAAAAATGATGAAATAAAAATAAGAGGACTTAGAATAGATAGAACCTCAAGAAGAGTTTTTCTAAATGATAAGGAAGTTACGTTTACTACAAAGGAATTTGATTTGTTAAATTACCTTGCTTCAAACCCAGATAGGGTATTTAGTAAGGAAGAACTGTTTGATAGACTATGGGGTATGGATTCTATAGGTGAGATAGCAACTGTAACGGTACATATCAGAAAAATTCGGGAGAAAATTGAAAAACCAGCTTCAGACCCTCAGTATATTGAAACTATATGGGGAGCTGGCTATAGATTTAAAGGATAGTATGAGAAAAATTATATAATAAGAACAAAAAAATTACTCATTGTTACTTTATGGGTAATTTCTTTATTCTTATTAAAATAAAAATATCTACTCATTTAGTATTGCCTCTATAGTTTTAATAGCCTTTTCAATTTTTAGAGGCTTTACAATATAACCTTTAGCACCGCTTAGTAAAGCTTCGTATACTAGATTTGTTTGTTGAACGGAGCTTATAATAACAATTTTTGCTTCTGGAAAGCTTTTTAGTATATTCTTAATAGCGCTAATGCCATCAACATTAGGCATTGTAATATCCATTGTAACTAAATCTGGTTTATGCAGCACATATTCAGATAGTGCTTTTTCACCATTAGATGCTTCACCCACAATTACATGTCCATGTTCTTGAAAAAAATTTTTCAAGTCTCTTCTCATTAGCATAGAGTCATCAACTAGAAGTATTCTTGCCAATTTATTTCCTCCTTAAAGTTTAATAATAAGTAAGCTGATTTTATAGAGTTTACAGGAAGTTGTCGAAAAAACTAAATATCATTTATAATATTATCATAGGAAATTTAAGGCTTCAATAATTTTAAGTGACATAAAGTAATAAATTAATACAAAAAAATAGTTTTATGATATAATTTTCCTAATTAGCATAATAATTAGTTTACATTAATATATAGGGGGAATTAATAATGACGGCAAAAAGGCTTCTCTTACTTTTATGTATTCTATTCTCTTTAGTAATAACCAGTTCGTGCAGCAGTAGTAAGATGATTAAGACCTATCCAAAAGTAAACAATGGAGTTATAGACTTAACTAACTGGGATTTTGATAGAGCTGGAAGTGTAAAATTAGATGGTCAATGGGAATTTTATTGGAATAGTCTTTTAAAAACAGAAGATTTCAATGCTGTATCTGCAGCAAAAAAGAAACAGCTAGAACCTGTACCTGGTTTGTGGAATGAATATGACAATGGTAAAGCATATACTGTTGATGGGTATGCTACCTATAGAATAAAAATTAAAACGAACAATAATTATGATAATTATGCATTAGAGCTACCATACGCTTGTACTTCTTATGATGTGTGGGTAAATGGCAAATTGGCTACAACCACTGGAGTCGTTGGAAAAAGTAAGGTTGAGTCAGTGCCGTTGATCATAGAAAAATTTATTCCGGTAAAAAGTGAAAATGGTGAAATAGAGCTTGTGTTTCACGTTTCAAATTATGTTAGAAGGGAGTCAGGGCTAGCTTATAGCATTGTACTAGGTACAGAGCAGCAGATCATGGAAAAGAAGGCAAGGATGCTTGCCTTAGATATGTTTATATTTGGAGCTTTGCTCATAATGGGAATATATTATATAGGTATATATGCCTTAAGGAGAAAAGATAAGTCTACACTTTTTTTCGGGCTATTTTGCTTAATAATGTCTTTAAGAACAATTATATTTGGTGAGAGATATATAGAAGGATTATTTGTTAACTTTAATTGGGTAGTATATACAAAGTTAGGCTATATTTCTTTTTATAGTGTAATACCTATTATAGTGTCCTTTATTGCTAGTCTTTACCCTAAGGAAACACCAAAACATTTTGTAAAGATCTCAAAACGCTTAGGTATTATCTTTAGTTTAATAGTACTTGTAACTCCCCATAAGATATATGACATTGGGATGATTCCTTACGTGATAATCACAGCTATTAGTTTTATAATTATTTTTGGAATTTTAGTTGCAGCTATAAAGAATAGGGAATTGGGTGCAGTTGGTATATTAACAAGTTTTTTTATATTTTCTTTAACTGTAATTAATGATTTTTTGTATGACAGAGCCGTTGTAGAAATTGGATTTTTAACGCCTGTTGGGTTGTTTATTATGGTTATAGCTCAAGCCCTTATCATATCCGTGAAGTTTTCTAATGCATTTAAGACTGTTGAAGCTTTATCTGCACGATTACTTTCCTTTGATAAATTGAAAGATGAGTTCTTAGCTAATACATCCCATGAACTTAGAACACCGTTAAATGGTATAGTTGGAATAGCTGAGTCTATGCTTGATGGGGCAGCAGGTAAAATTAGTGATATACAGAGGAATAATCTTTCTTTAATTGTATCCAGCGGGAAAAGACTAGCAAGCCTGGTAAATGATATTTTAGACTTTTCAAAGATAAAAAATACTGGAATAGTGCTGGAAAAGAAAAAAGTGGATGTAAGGCAGATTGTAGAAGTTATTTTAGCTATCTGTACTAATTTAAGTACTAAAGGTAACTTAAAGCTTGTAAATAATGTACCAGTAGATGAAATGTTTATTTATGCGGATGAAAGCAGATTTCAGCAAATCGTATATAATCTTATAGGTAATGCAGTCAAGTTTACTGAAGAGGGAAATATAGAGATTAACGCTAAACAAGATAAGGATTTTATTGAACTGTATGTCTCTGACTCCGGTATAGGCATACCAGAGGACAAACTTCAAGATATATTCAAATCCTTTGAACAAATTGATTCATCCGCAGCTAGGAAATATTCTGGTACTGGTTTAGGATTAAGTATAACAAAAAGTCTTGTGGAACTGCATGGAGGTAGTATTAGTGTAAAGTCTGAACTTGGAAAGGGTTCTGTATTTGTTGTTTCTATGCCTGCCTACAGGGGACATAGTGATAAAAATACAATAGAAGAAGAGGTAAACACAAAGCTGCTTCATGATTTTAATGAAAGTGAAAATGCTTTAGTTGAGGAAACTGAAGTTACATATGAGAAGGATAATACAAATGAAAAATTTAAAATACTTGTAGTTGATGATGAAGCTGTTAACATTAGAGTCTTGACTAATCATCTTACAAACCAGGGTTATCAGGTTATAACTGCAGCAAGCGGTACAGAAGCACTAAAAATAATTGAAGGATGCAAAGATATTTCCTTGGTAATATTAGATGTTATGATGCCCTATATGACAGGATACGAAGTATGTAGTATATTAAGGGAAACTTATAGTTTATTTGAACTGCCTATATTAATGCTTACAGCTAGAAATTTGCCTGAAAACATAATTACAGGTTTCGATATGGGGGCTAATGATTATTTAGAAAAACCATTTAATAAGAGTGAATTATTAGCTAGAATAAAAAATCTTTTAACCCTTCAATATGCTGTAAAGGAAGCTTTGGTAAATGTGAAAAAGTATAAATCTGAGAGAGAAAAGACAATTTTCTTGGAGGCTTTAAGAGATTTAAACCGGGAATTAACATCCATATTTAGAATAGAAGATATATTCAGCAGGTTTTTTAATAATCTTAAAAAAGTTATAAAATATAATAAAGCGTTAGTGCTATTAAAACAAGGAAGTAGTTTTGAAATTTTAATAAACAAAGGGTATGAAGAATTGAACGAAGAATATCTGTTAAGTAATCCTCTGATAAAAAAGGTGAAAAATATGTTTGAACCAATGGTTTTAAATCCACAGGAGAAAATTGGACATTGTAATGGTTCAATACTAGCTATACCTATTACCTATAGAGAAGAAATATATGGAATAGTTATTTTGGAGAATTTTGAGGATGATTTTTATGAAATAAGTGAACGAGAAATAGCATTAACATTTGCTGGACAGGCTGGAATTGCCCTTAAAAATGCAAACTTATTTCAAGAATTATCTAGCAAGAAAGAATCCTTTAAAAGTCTTTTGGATAATGTTGGACAAGGACTGCTTTCCTTTGGAAGTGACTTAATTATAGATGAAGAGTATAGTTATGAATGTTTAAATATATTTGAAGAAGAAATTCAGCGTAAGTTCTTTCCCAAAATAATAACTAAGGATGCAGTTACTAGAAATTTTTTAAAGAAAATTATACCTGACATCATCCAAGAAACAAATGAATTTAGGAGGGAATCCTTAATAGAGCTATTGCCTAGGGAAACTAATATTAAGGGTAAATGCATAAAGCTTCAATACAAATTAATTAAAGGATTAACTAAAGATAAAAGTACTAATATCATGGTTTTGCTTACTGATATAACTGATAAACGAGAGCTTCAAAGCAAAATAGAGAAGGAAAGAAATACTTTAAAGATGATTGTTAAAACCATTGTAAATCAGAATGATTTTATGAAAACTATTAGTGATTATAAGATTTTCTGTGAGATAGAGGCGGTTAGTATCATAAATTCAAAGGACTCAATAGAGAATATTTTATCTAGATTGTTAGTAGAGATTCATACATATAAAGGTGTCTTTAGCCAGCTAGAGGTAATAAATATTTCTAAATATCTTCATGAATTTGAGGATGAAATTATAAACAGTAAAGATAATTTATATCTAATGGATATTCCAAGACTTAAAGAGATGTTCTCTAGCTCTAAATTATTGGGTTGGCTGCAAGAGGATTTAGATATACTAAGGAAATCACTTGGAGAGCGTTTTTTTGAAAATGATAATTTCCTAATTGTGCAGGAGGAAAAAATCATCAAGTTGGAAGAAATGGTTACTGAGCTGCTAGAAGGAAGAGAACGTGAATTGATTTTAATTCAGCTAAGACAATTGCGATATAAACCTTTCAAGGAATTACTCAAATTATATCCACAATACACTATGAGGTTAGCAGAGAAACTAAATAAGAGCATTAATCCAATAAAAATTAATGGAGGGGAGTTTTTAGTAGATATTCGAAAATACCATAAACTTGAAAAATCTTTAATTCATGTATTTAGGAATGCTATTGACCATGGTATAGAACTTCCACAACAAAGGCTGAAAAAAGGAAAAAGTGAATATGGTGAAATAAGCTGCAGTGTAAATAAGGATGAAGATAATATTTATATAATAATTAAAGATGATGGACAAGGACTAGATTTTGATAAGTTAGCTGATATTGTAAAAGATAGAAAAATGACAATTGACAACAATGTAACGGAAATTATTTTCAGGAATGGTATATCAACTAAAAAAGAAGCAACTGAAGTTTCTGGACGAGGAGCCGGACTTTCAGCAGTCAAAGAGCAGGTAGAACAGTTAAATGGTACTATTAAGGTGAGATCAGAGCTTCATAAAGGTACTTCCTTTGAAATTACAATTCCATGTCTTGAATGAAAAAATTAATTATTAATATAAAAACTATAATATGATAAATGTTTCTTATAATGCATCACTTGAATTTAAATAGTTCAATGTTATTTTGTTACATAAAATAACAAATAGGTGCAAGAAATCATTTCATGGCGTAATTAGCCAATTGATTATTCATATTTTGGAGGATTGATATTAGTGAATGATTTATATAGAGGATTTAACGATATTATATCAGATTTAAGAACTGGTGATATTGTATTATTTAAAGGAGATTGGTTTATAAGTAAGGTAATACAAAAATTTGAACATAGTCAATGGTCTCATGTTGCTATGGTGGTTAGGGCGGAGGATTTGGGCTACAAAGATAAAGAGTATCCTACTTTACTATGGGAATCCACACCGGAAAACGATTTAGATGATTTCCAACTTAATAAAAAGAAAACAGGACCCCAGCTTATAAATCTTCATGAACGATTGCATATAGATTTCGTGAAAAAATATAATGATGCTTTTGCCGTTAGACATTTAAAAGTGGAAAGAACCCCGGAAATGATGGATAAGCTAGGGAGGTTTATTGCTGCTGCGCATAGTGCAGAATTTCCTAGTTATTTAAAGTTTATTATAGAGTTTTTTGAGGGGAGATTGTTAAATGTAAAACCCAGTCTAGATAATTTTTTTTGTAGTGAACTTGTAGCTGAAAGCTATATACAAATGGGTTTACTTCCAGCAGGTAGATCATCTGAAAGTTATGATCCAAAGGATTTTTCAGCATCAGGAAAAATTACATTAGAAAATGGAGCCAAGCTTGGAGAAGAAATTTCTATAGATGTTGCTAAGCTTTAAATTGACTTTAGGTATCTATAAGGAGAAAAGTAAGTGAATAATAATGAATTGGATGCACAGGAGGTTTGTGATGATACTCTTGAGAACTGTATGGGAACATGTATCTCTCAAAAAGTATATGGAAAAATTCTGGTAAGGCCGTCTGTAGGGTAAGAAATATGTTAAGGGATTTGGAAGCTTCCATGAGTTTTTTTCAGGATACAAGTGAAATATCAAAGCTGAACAAAGCCTCAGGGAAAGCAGAAGTAATTTTAAGTAATGACATATTATACATACTAGAAAAGGCAAAATTATACTCAGAATTAAGTAGATGAGCCTTTGATGTTACAGCAGCACCATTGATTAAGTTATGGAATATATTTACTGAAAATCAGAGAATTCCTAAATAATATGAAATTAATCATATTTTAAAACTTATTAATTATAGGCATATTGTAATAGGTGGGAAAAGTAGTAAGGCGATACTATTTCGCACTGGACAGAAGGTTGACCTTGGCGGGAATGTAAGCACTCTAGGGAATAAGCAGGATGGTTCAACCTGGAAGATAGGGCTGCAAGATCCTTTTAGTTCAAAGGGACAGTATTTAGGAGTGATAGAAATAATTAACCAATCTGTTGTATCTTCAGGAGATTATGTACGATATTTTGAACAAGGTAACAGGAGATATCATCACATTTTAGATCTTAGGACAGGTTATTCATCAAATTCAGGGTTATCAAGTGCAACTGTAATAGCTAACAATTCAATTGCAGCGGATGCACTATCTACTGCTATTTTTATAATGGGACTTGAAGAGGGAATAGAATTAATAAATAATATGGAAGGCATAGAGGCTATATTTTTTACAAAGAAGAAGAAAGTATATGCAACAGAAGGTATACGGAAACAATTTTTACTGGTTGAAGATAAGATGGGATTTAAATACATATAATAAATTTGATTACGAATGTATGCATAAGTATTCTTCGTTTTAGCAGTTTTGCAACTTAAAATGGGGAAAATAAGCAAAAATGTATTGCATAATTATACCTATTGGTTGTATAATTATGAAAAGTAAAATAAGGGGGGATAAGATGAGTATATGTAATAATCAAAGTTTGAATGAAAATTTATTAAAGGAAGCGAAAGAAAATCTACTGTATATCACAGAACGTCCTAGTATAGTAATGGAGAAAGGAAAGGGCATGTATCTATGGGATACTGAAGGAAAGAGTTACTTGGATTTTATTGGTGGCTGGGCGGTTACTGCCCTGGGACATTGTCCCGAGGTTATTATCGAGGCATTAGAGAGACAAGGAAAAGAATTAATTAACCCAAGCCCAGCATTTTATAATAAACCAATGATTGAATTTGCAAGATTACTTACAAGCAATTCTTGTTTTGATAAGGTATTTTTCACCAGTACTGGCGCTGAAGCAAATGAAAGTGCCATTAAGCTGGCAAGAAAATATGGATCTAAGTTTTTAAAGGGAGCATATGAGATTATAACTACTGTAAATGGATTTCATGGAAGAACTCTAGCTACTATGTCTGCAACTGGTAAGGCGCATTGGAAAGAAATATATGAACCAAAGGTTTCAGGATTCAAACATGTACCTTTAAATGATATAGAAGCACTTCACGAAGCTATAACTGAAAGCACTTGTGCAATTATGTTAGAACCAATACAAGGAGAAGGCGGTGTTAATGAGGCCAGTGCTGAATATATTCTAGAGTTGAGAAAAGTTTGTGATAGCAAAGATATACTATTAATTTTTGATGAGGTTCAAACAGGTCTAGGAAGAACAGGAAAGCTATTTGCTTATGAGCATTATGGTATAGAGCCAGATATAATGACTTTAGCTAAGGGGATAGGCGGAGGATATCCATTATCCGCTATGCTGACAAAGGATAAATATAATATTTTTGAAGCTGGTGATCAAGGAGGAACCTATTGTGGAAATCCTCTTGGTATGGCAGTCGGCATGGCAGTTGTTGAAGAGATCATTAAAAAAGATTTAACAAGCAATGCACAGGTTCAAGGAGAATATATTCTGAAAAAACTTAACGAAATTCAAACAAAATTTCTAATCAAAAATATTAGGGGAAAGGGACTTCTTATTGCATTTGATTTGCCAATGGAGAAAGGTAAAGAGGTGGTGGATAAATGTCTAAAGGCTGGAGTGCTAATTAATTCTCCTAAACCATCTACTATAAGACTAATTCCACCATTAATTGTAACCAAAGAAGATATTGATAACATGTTTGATATACTTGAAAAGGTGCTGGAAGAAATATAGTGTTTTTAGAAACGTGTAGGAGTTTAAAACAGTCCGAATTTACCTATGGGGGAGTTCGGACTGTTTTGTTAGGATAAATAATAAAATTATGTTTGCGCTTTTACAAGCTATGTGTTATAAACAAGTAAAACTTAATTTTCAGCGAGGTAATAATAAATGAATCTTTTAAGTATAGAGAACATTTCAAAAAGTTATAGTGAAAAACAATTATTTAAGGATATAAGCCTGGGTATAAATGAGGGGCAAAAGATAGGTCTTATAGGTGTAAACGGAACTGGGAAATCCACTCTGCTTAAGGTGATTGCAGGTGTGGAATATGCAGATGAAGGTAAGATAATAAAAGGAAATTCAGTTAGAATAGAATATCTTTCACAGAATCCGTATTTTGATACTGAGGCTACTGTATTAGAACAAGTATTTAAAGGTAATTCTCCTATTATGAAATTAATAAGAGAATATGAGAATGCTATTCAGTGTGAAGACAGCTCAAATGAAAGAATTATGCAGCTTTCTCACAGTATGGATGAATTAAATGCTTGGTCTATTGAAAGTGAAGCTAAAGCAGTACTAACTAAACTTGGTGTTGGAGATTTTAACGCTAAGGTTGGTGTATTATCTGGGGGACAGAAAAAAAGAATAGCCCTTGCAGCGGCACTAATAAATCCATCTGATCTATTAATTCTGGATGAGCCTACAAATCATTTGGATAACGATACTATAGATTGGCTGGAACAGTACCTTAATAAGAGAAAAGGTGCTCTTCTTATGATAACTCATGATAGATATTTTTTAGACAGAGTAGCCAATGAAATCATTGAGCTTGAAGGTGGGAACCTCTATAAATATACAGGAAATTACAGTGTATTTTTGGAAAAGAAATTAGAGCGTGAAGAAATTGAAGCATCCACTGAAAAGAAAAGGCAAAGTCTTTTAAAGAAAGAATTAGCATGGATAAAAAGAGGAGCAAAAGCTAGGACCACTAAGCAGAAGGCTAGAATCGACCGTTTTGAAAAGCTAAGCGAGGAAACGATAGATATTTCTAATGAAAAAGTAGAAATATCTGTTGCTGGTACAAGACTAGGAAAAAAGGTAATTGAACTTGAGCATATAGATAAGCAGTATGCAGATAAGAAATTAATTGTGGATTTTAGTTATATAATTCTTAGAAATGATAGAGTAGGTATAGTTGGACCAAACGGAAGTGGAAAATCAACATTAATAAATATAATAGCTGGAAGAATCAAGCCTGATAATGGTGAGCTTGAAGTAGGGGAAACTGTAAAGATTGGGCTGTATTCTCAAGAAACATATCACATGAAAGATGATCAAAGAGTAATTGAATATATAAGAGAAGGGGCAGAGATACTTACTACAGCACAGGGAGAAAAGATTAGTGCCTCACAGATGCTTGAGAGGTTCCTATTTCCACCGGCAGCTCAGTGGACGCCTATAGCAAAACTTTCTGGTGGTGAAAAAAGAAGATTATACTTATTAAGAGTATTAATGGAGGCACCTAACGTATTAATTCTAGATGAGCCTACAAATGATTTGGATATAGAAACGCTGACAATATTAGAGGATTATCTTGATGAATTCCAAGGTGCCGTAATCAGCGTTTCTCATGATAGATATTTCTTAGATAGGCTTGCAGATAAAATATTCGCCTTTGAGGGAGAGGGGAATATAGTTCAATATGTTGGAAACTATTCAGATTATAAGGAAAAAAGCTTAGATAAAGATAGAAACTCTATCAGCAAAAAAGAGTCTCAAAATAATGATAATAATAAAGCTCAACAAGTAAGAAATAAAGAAAAAGCTTTAAAATTTTCATTTAAAGAACAAAGGGAATATGAACAGATTGATGATATAGTTGCAGAAATAGAGGGTAAAATTGAGGAGCTGGAAACAAAGATAGGGGAAGCCTCCAGCGATTATACTTTGCTTCAACAGCTGTTAGCGGAAAAAGAAGAGGCAGAAAAACTTCTAGAAGAAAAGATGGCAAGATGGGTATATCTTAATGAATTAGCTGAAAAAATAGCTGAAGCTAAAAAATCATAAGTAGTCCCAATGCTTTGTAAAAAAGAGATAAGGAGCTATTTAAATCCTTATCTCTTTATTTTTAATTGCAATTGTTTAATAAGGAAAAAGCAGTTAGTATAATAAAAACATTAAGCTTTAAACTTTGATATAGATTGTTCAAGCTGTTGAGAAAGTGTGTTAAGTAATTTTATTGAAGACTGTATCTCATCTATGGAATTGGTTTGTTCATTTGTAGATGAGGCAATTTCTTCAGCACATGCTGCATTCTCTTGAACAGTTTTTGAAATATTATCTATGAATTCACCGATAAAACCGGCATCTTTTCCAAGACCCTCAGTAGTAGTATTAACCTGGATAATTCGGTCATGCAAATTACTGAAGGAATTCTCTATATTTATAAAGCTTTCTGATATATTATTTACTGCCTGATCTTGTTCGTTAACTAAACTTATGGCTTTTTTCATTTCATCCACAGATTGATGAATATTTTCGGTGGTGTCATTAATAAGCTTTCCTATCTGCTGAGCGGCAGTGCTAGATTGTTCAGCAAGCTTTCTTACTTCATCAGCAACTACAGTAAAACCTTTTCCGTATTCACCTGCCCTAGCAGATTCAATAGCTGCATTCAATGCCAGTAAATTAGTTTGATTAGCAATACTGGTAATAACTTCAACTATTTGACCAATTTGCTTAGACTTTTCAAACAGACCCATTATAGAGTTGTTTACATTCTCAAACACCAACAGATTTTCTTGCATTTTATCTCTGTTAATTTCTGTAGTCTTTGAACCTTCTTTTACATTGTCTTTAGCAACTAGAGTCAGTTCTTTGCAGGTATTATTAGAATCTATTATATCACTCAGTTTTGCGAACATATCTTTAAGTATGCTGCTGCATTTTTGCATTTGATCAGCTTGAACAGTAGAATCCTTAGCCAAAACCGAAATTGCTGCATCTATTTGTTCAGCTACTTTACTAACCTCATTAGAGGTATTCATTATTTGGTTAGAGGAAGAAGATACGGCTGAACTCATTTCTTTTGACTCTAATATAAGGGTTCTAATTGAAGTGATAAATTTGTTAAATCTCTTAATTAATTCACCCAATTCATCCTTAGAATGTATGTTTCCTTGAATGGTAAGATTACCTTTCTCAGCTTCAGCCATTATTAATTTCATTTCACTAATAAATTTTGAAATGCTCTTATAGGTGAAGGCAATCAATACAGCTAAAAATACTATAATACCTACACTTACTGCAATAATTGATAAAAGTGCTGCCATGTAACCCCTATCTTCTTGTGAAGACTGTTTGATCATGTTTAACACCTGAGAATTTGAATAAGTTTGTATTTGCGCTACGATGCTGTCCATATCATTGGTTGGAGCTCTATCCATACCTTTTACTAGATTATCCACCACACTAAAACTGTTTGGATTATTAGAATCATAATTTTTTAAGGCATTGTTATACTTAGTCAATAAATCTTGATGAGATTGCAGAGTCTTGTTTACTAAAGAAGTATTCGCTCCATCCTTTTGCATTGCATCTCTAAGAGTTTGTAATTCAGAATCTACCAGCTTATTTTCACTTAAAAATTCTTCGTAGTATTTTTTATAGTTTTCTTTATTTTGACCTCTCAGCAATAAGTCCTTCCAAGCTTGTACTTGTTTTTTGAAATGAACTTGTGCGCTTCTGGCTGTATCGACTAAGCCTATATAGCTTTGCACTGTTTTTAATCTGGTTTCAGATTTATTTGTTAAGTTTCTAAGAGAAACTATTGAAAAACTTCCTATTACCACAGTAATAGCTATTACAAAACATACAAACATAACTAGTCGGTTTCTAATTTTATTATTGCTATCCATGTTTTACCTCCATCTGTAGAAATATATTAGTATATATATAGCATGACTAAGTATAGGTTATGTCTATTAATATATCGATTGCTAGGAAGAATAGTTAACATAATTCCAGAAGTTAAATAAAATAAAATTATTAGAATAATAGGAGTTTTCCGATAAATGAATAATTTACAAGATGGAGATAATAATATATAGTATATATTGTATATTATGTATGTATTTTCTCTCGTGAATAAATCACGAAAGTAGGAGGGTAATATGGGTTTATTTTCAATATTTTCAAGATCATCAAGCAGCAGACATCATGGAGACCATCATCATGGAAGCGGCTACTATAAAAGAAGGCATAGGTCACGTTCAGGATTTTTCAGTTCAATATTTTCTTCTAGGAGCCGACATTGCTCCCATTCCCACAGTCATCATCACTCCCATCATCATTCACACCATAGCTCATGGTCTTAACATTGTTTAAAATGGACACAGTGTATTCACCAACTGAACAAGTTGGTGAATACACTGTTTTAAGGATTTTGGGAGAGGGAAGGTATGGTATTTGCTATCTTGTGAGTAAAGACAATAAACAATATATACTAAAGCAGCTTAAAAGAAATATGCTAAAGAAAATAGGACATAAAGCAAATTATGAGCCAGAGATACTAAAAACTCTTAATCATAAGCGTATACCCAAATTTATCGAGAAGCTTGAATATGATAAGTTCCTAGGTTATATCTTAGAATTAAAAGAAGGAAAGACCTTGGAAGAAATCATTTTCATTGATAATTATGTTTTTTCCAAGGAAGAAATATTTAATATTGCTATACAGCTAATAGATATATTAAAGTATTTACATGGTAAGGGTATTGTACATAGAGACATTAGAGTACCAAATGTATTATATAATTTAGGCGAAATTCACTTAGTTGATTTTGGACTAGCTAGATGGGTTAATGAGGATAGATACGTTGAAACAGTGGATTTTTCCTATTTTGGAGATTTTTTATTACATTTATTGTATACCGCTTATAATGTAGAGAATGAGCAGGAAAAGCCGTGGTATGAAGAATTAGATCTTCCTAAAGAAGAAATGATATTTTTAAAAAGGTTGCTGGGTATGGAGGAAGTATATAAAGATATTAACCAGGTGGAAAACGAGCTATTAAAAATCAAGCAAAATATTAAAAATAAGAAGGACTTAATTATTTAAAAATAAAGTGTTAATATATTAATAAGATTCTAGGAAGGACGTGGTAAAAATGATATATATAAATAGGGTGAGAGTAATATAGATTACGTTTTATATTCTCTCAAAATAAGTGAAAAAGATTAATTTAAAGGAATAAGGAGAGAATATATAAATAATGATTAGAGTAGTGAAGAGTGACAAATCGTGGATTGAAAGCAGTGCTGTTGAGCAATTGAAAAAAGTAGCTGAATTGAAAGGAATTATCAGTGCGGTTGGACTACCGGATTTGCACCCCGGAAAGACTCCTGTAGGAGCAAGTTTTGTTAGTAAGGATATTATTTATCCACACATAATAGGAAATGATATTGGCTGCGGAATGTCATTATTTTGCACGAGTATTACTAAGAAAAAGTTTAAAATTCCAAAGGTAATGAAGGAGCTTGAAAAGCTTGATTTCTTGAATGAAATTGATGCAAGTACTTTTACAAATAAGATAGAAAAGCAATTTATAGATAAGCTAGGCACAATAGGAGGAGGAAACCATTTTGCTGAATTCCAAGAATTAAGTGAAGTTTTTGATGAAGAAGCAGTTAAAGAAATAGGGGTAGATAAATCTAAAGTGCTATTGCTTGTGCACAGCGGATCCAGAAGCTATGGAGAGTATATTCTAAGAAAATATATTGAAAATTACTCCTGTCAAAATGGTCTCCAAGAAAATAGTAAGCCTTTTAGAGAATATATGGAGGAACATGAATCTGCTATCCAATTTGCAGCACTAAACAGGGAACTGATTGCTGAAAAATTAATTACTTCAATAAATAATAAGGGTTTTAAAAAATTGTTGGATAGTGTTCATAACAGTATTACCCAAAAAGAATCCAAAGGTGAAACTTATTACATTCATAGAAAAGGAGCAGCACCATCAGATATTGGATATGTGGTGGTTGCAGGTTCAAGGGGCTCAAAATCATATATTGTTAAACCAATTGGTAATATACAGGATTATGCTTTCTCGATATCTCATGGTGCAGGCAGAAAGTGGGCACGTTTATCCTGTAAAGATAGATTAGAGAAGCTATATTACAAAAGGGAAGTTAAATTAAATGAACTTTCTTATAATCTGATTTGTAAAGATAAAAATCTTGTTTATGAGGAAGCACCAGAAGCATATAAAAATATTAATAGAGTAATAGAGGACATGCTAAATGAAAATATGATAAAGCTTGTAGCCAGTTTAAAACCTCTCATTACCTATAAAGGATAAAGGATATAGTTTTATAAGTGCAGCACCTGCAAGGGAGGTAATAACTTGAAAGCGCCTAAAGATAAATACCAAGAGAGAAAAAATAAATATGGTAAATTAGCTGAAAAACAAGAAAGATACTGTAGTATTATTGGTTACTTAAGGCTTGCAGTATTTTTAATTGGGCTAGCCATTTCAATAGTTCTTTATAAATACAAATTTTATTATCTATGTATATCTTCTGTGTTATGTACTGTTATTTTATTTTTTTATGTAGTCTATATGCATAGACGTATATGGAAAAATACAAGATATTCAAGGGTATTGCATAAAATTAATGAGGATTGTCTAAAGAGATTTAATGAAGACTGGAAATCCTTTAATGATATGGGTGAGGAATTTATAGACCAGCAGCATAACTATTCTTTTGATTTAGATATCTTCGGTAGAAGTTCTTTATTTCAATGGATAAACACAGCTATCACTTTTTTAGGTAGACAAAGACTTAAGGAAGTTCTAATAGAAAGACCTAATTCATCTCAGGAGATATTGGTAAGGCAGGCTGCCGTAAAAGAATTAGTAAAAAAATTAAGCTGGAGGCAAAGGTTTCAAGCAGAGGCTTTAATGATTGGAAAGGAAAGCGAAAATCCAGAGAAGATTTTTCAATGGCTGGAAAGCAACTATAATGATATACTGAACCCTGCGGTTATTGCACTTACAAGAATATTGCCTATAATTACTATACTTCTAGGAGTTTCATACCTTATTGGAATTGTGAAGTATAATATACCACTTTTGATGATTTTTATCCAAGTAATTCTTTTAATATCAGGTAAGAGTAAGATTAATCCTACTTTAAAACTGGCAGAGAGATTTGCAGAAGATATAAATGCATATAGAAATATGCTTAAGCATATAGAAACACAAGCTTTTTCATCAGAATATTTATTAATGTTAAAAGACAAATTGTATAGCAAGGAGCATATAAGTGCTTCTGAGCAAATAAAAAGATTTTCTAGAATAGCAGATTCAGTATCAGGAAGATACAATGCCTTTTATGCTGTATTAAACTTAATATTAATGTTGGATTATTGGTATGCTATTGAACTTGAAAAGTGGAAATCAAAATATGGCTATAGTTTTAGAACTTGGCTTGAGACTATTGGAGAATTAGAGTATTTATCTAGCCTTTCCGTGGTAGGGCATGATAATCCAGAATGGGTAATGCCTAAAATATATGAGGGAAATCCAAGAATTTTAGCTGAAAATGTTGGTCATCCACTTCTCGGTGGGAAAAGGGTATGTAATGACATTATAATAAAAGAGCCAGAAACCACAATATTAATAACTGGTTCAAATATGTCTGGAAAAAGTACTTTTCTTAGAACAGTAGGTATTAATTTGGTGATGGCCTATGCTGGAGCGCCGGTTTGTGCTGAAGACTTTAGCTGCACCTTGATGGAGATATACACTTCTATGAGAGTAAGTGATAATTTAGAAAAGAGTATTTCGTCATTTTATGCTGAATTGCTAAAGATTAAGAGCATAGTAAAGGCATCTGAGAGAGGCGAACGGGTGTTTTTTTTACTAGATGAAATATTTAAAGGAACCAATTCTGCTGATAGACATAGTGGAGCAACTATTTTAATAAAACAATTAAGTAAAGCCGGCAACTTAGGGATGGTATCAACACATGATCTGGAATTAGGAGCTTTAGAGAAAGAAAAAGAAGCACATTTGAGAAATTATCACTTTACTGAATTTTATAAGGATAATAAGATATATTTTGATTATAAATTAAAATCTGGCATTTCTGATACAAGAAATGCAGTATTCTTAATGAGATTAGCGGGAATAAGTATTGAATAATTTTAAAGCAGAGTATTGGTTTACTCTGCTTATTTTTCATATATTTTTATGAAAAAGTCATCATGTTTGTATATAATCTAAAGTTTTGGCATTGTTTACTATATCACAATTTATATGGTATAATGTAATAATATAGAATTGTCGGGATTAATGGGGTGATGAGGTGAAGATTTCAAGAAAAGGTTTCAACGACTATTTTAGATTATTTTTTGGAGTATTGGGGTTAATGGGCATAATGTTTATGCTTATAAATGGAACGATAGGAAAAGCGGGGATGGATTTACTGTGGACTGTTGAAAATTGTTTTTCTATGTTTACTACTCAAAGTAATGCTATGGTTTCTATTTTATTTATAATGCTCTTTTTATATAGGGATAAAGAAAAACCAGCATTTTTGCAAGCGCATGTTAAAGGTGCGGTAACACTTTATATAACAGTTACGGGAATCATATTTAATTTGTTTTTAAGAAATTTAATTCACCCTCAAGGGGTAGATGTATATAGTAATTTAATACTACATTATATTATGCCTGCAGCTGCTATAGCTGATTGGATTTTTGGATATAATAAAGGGGATTTTAGATGGAAATATGCATTATATTGGCTTTCTTATCCAGTTACATATCTTATATTTACCTTAATAAGAGGCAGATTCACTACTTTCTATCCATATCCATTTATCAATGCAGCCAATCTGGGGTATTTGGGTGTAATTAGAAATTCTATTTTGTTATCAATATTTTTTATTTTACTTGGTATGATATACATAATTATCAATAAGGTAACCGTCAAAATAATTTATGAAAAAAGCACTGAGTCAAAGGCGATGATGTGATATAATTTATCTGGAGGTGGAAAAATGAAATTTTCAAAGATAAAATTTATTACGTTTTACCGATTGCTTTTTTCAGTTGTTGCATGGGCAGGAATAATAATTATGCTCATAAATAATGTTTCTGGTAAGAGTGGTCATGAGCTGACAATGGCTATAGAAAATTATTTTTCATATTTCACAACAGAAAGCAATATAATGGTTGCTTTGATTCTAACGCTATCTGTTCTATATAGAAATGCAGAAAAACCAGTGTTCTTGAAACCTCAAATTAAGGGAGCCGTTACATTGTATATAACAATTACCGGAATTATATATCATGTACTTTTAAGGAATGTGCAGCCTCCTCATGGCATTGGTGTTTATAGTAATTTAATACTTCATTATATTATGCCGATTGCATTTGTTGTAGATTGGATTATTGCTGATGTTAGAGGAATTTATAAGTGGAAATATGCGATGATCTGGCTTTGTTACCCTATAATATATTTAATATTTACTTTGATAAGAGGCAGCTTTACATTGTTCTATCCATATCCATTTGTTAACGTAACAAAATTAGGGTATGGCGGGGTAGCAGAAAATGCCCTTGTATTGACAGTGTTATTTTCAATGTTAGGACTTATATATGTAATTATTGATAAGATATCCTTAAGACTACTAAATAGCAAAAATAATGATTCAGAAATTGCAATTGAATAGAAGCTGTTATAAAAAAGGTAGGTGAAAGATTTGAAATCAAGATCCAGATTGATAATAGGCCTGTTACTAGTTTTATTTGGCATTATGAGTATCATAAACAATATGCATTTAATTAGAGGTAATTTTGTGTTATACATTATAGGAGCAGCTTTTCTTATAATCTATCTGATTTGCGGGGGGCCTAAGTATTATAAGAATATAGCATTTTTATTCCCAGCATTTATTCTGCCAGCTGTTGAATTCGCCAATTATCCAGCCATGCAATTTACAAATTATTTAGGTATGTATACCTCATCATATAATCTGAACAGTGTAATAATCTTAGCGATGTTAGGAGTAAGTTTTTTATTGATATTTGTTGTCCACTCAGTGTGGCAAAAGGATATCAGCAGATCCAAGAGAGACTGGCCATTAGTAGTGAGTATACTTTTGTTTATAGCAAGTTTAGCTAATCTTATAGACAGATTTAGACAGTGGGAATATACTAGACTATTAATAAGAAATTTTTGGCCTATAGTACTAATAATTATAGGTGTTTATATTTTATTTAATACTTTTACAAAGAAGAATAAAGAAAACTAAGGGGCTATCGCATTAAGAAATTAGCACGCATTATATTGTTCTGCAAATATAAAGTTTGCACAATATATTGTAGTATTCATACTTAGTGCGACAGCCCCTTTTTTGTTAATGTCCTAGAAAAGCCATAATTTAAGGCTAACAAAAATTTGCTAAATAAAATTTTATTTAGTATTAAGTGAATTCATTGTATAAACGATAATATAATCATATTAAATATATATTAAAAATTGAAGAAATGGAGGGGGAATAATGAAAGTTAGTTTTAAAAAAGCGATTTTGCAAAGTTTCATACTTAGTTTTTTTATGATTATTGCTTATCAGCATCCGGTGTTTGCAGCTACAGATTTAGCAGCTACAGTTCAAGATTTGCAGACAGACATAGGTAACGCCATGCATTCAAGATTGACATCCTATAGTGTAAATTATGTGAGCAATTCTGCAAGTGTACAAGCAGATATCAGCAATGCCGTAAAGAATATATATAATTCTGATGATTATATGGCTTATACTTCAAAAGGTTATAGCTATTCTTACAGCACTGTCAGCGGAGTTACAACTATCAATTTTTCTTTCAACTATTGGAATACAGCTGCAATGGACAGCTATGTAAATTCGAGGGTTTCAGACATTTTAAGTCAAATTATTACTCCGGGTATGAATGATTATCAAAAGGAAAAAGCAATTCATGACTGGATTGAAGCAAATGTAGCCTATGATACTACTTTGGTTAAGCATTCTGATTACGATGCCTTAGTATCTCCATATAAAACCGTATGTCAGGGTTATGCATTATTAGCATATAAGATGTTAACCCAAGTTGGAATACAAACAAGGATTTTAGGTGGTTATGCTAATGGAGTAGCACATGCGTGGAATGAAGTGTTATTGGACAATGTATGGTATCAGTTAGACACCACATGGGATGATCCAATCCCGGATGTTCCAGGTAGAGTTACCTACAATTATTATAATCTAACTGATAGTCAGATTAAAGCAAATCACACTTGGACAAGTACTTATCCTGTAGCTAATACATTATTTACAGACACGCTTAGTTCTAAAATTGTAAGTGATTCTGGTAATGCAGCTTTTTATCAAGATTTAGGTAACGATATAGGAATGCAGTATTTAACAGCAGATTATACTGCTGGTACTCCTGCTGAAATAAGTGCTAAAGTTCAGAATGCAATAAACAATAACCAATCAAGCATCAAGATTAGATATATGAACGGAAGTACATTAGCAGCTGATCTTAAAACTGCATTATTTAGTATGAGCAATATATCAACATATTCATATTCTTATTCTTCATTTTTAAGAAGTCCAGAAACTAGCGATGTATTGGTTAATTTAAGCTTTGCTTATACAGCTCCTGTAAATGTTACAGCTATTAGTCTTTCTCAAACAAGTTTATCTTTAGCAGTAGGCGGAGCCAGCGGAACCCTTACAGCAACAATTTCACCAAGCAATGCATCAAATAAAAATGTTATTTGGACTTCAAGTGATACAAAAGTAGCAACAGTTTTAAATGGTGTAGTAAAACCAATTGCAGGAGGAACAGCTACCATTACAGCCACCTCTGCAGATGGAAGCTACAAAGCAGCTTGTGATGTGTCCGTAACTCAAGGAATTACAAGTATAACATTAGATAAAACTGCAGCATACTTAAAAGTAGGAGATCCGGATTTAACACTAAATACTATAATTAATCCAACCACTGCAACAGATCAAAGGATAACATGGAGCAGCAGTAATCCCAATGTTGCAACAGTTGATCAAACAGGAAAAGTACATGCAGTTTCAATAGGTACTGCCGTTATTACAGCAGCATCAACTCAAAATCCATTGAAGTATACAAAATGTACGGTGACGGTACCAACATTAGTAACAGGGGTAAGTGTAAATAAAAGTTCCTTGACATTAAAGATGGGAACCACAAGTACTTTAGCACCAGTAATATCGCCAACAAATGCAACAATAAAAACAGTAACCTGGAGCAGCAGCGATGAAACTATAGTGAAGGTAAGTTCAGCAGGTGTGTTAACACCAGTAGCATCAGGAACAGCAACAATAACAGTAAAAACAACAGATGGCGGCTATACTGGAACGTGTGCTGTAACAGTAATATATGGAGTTTCAAGTATCACATTAGATCAAACATCCACATATTTAAAAGTCGGAGATCCAGATTTAGCATTAAAAGCAACGGTAAATCCCTCAAATGCTACAGACCCAAGTCTAACATGGAGCAGTAGTAATATTAATATTGCAACAGTAGATAACAATGGTACAGTACACTCAATAGCACCAGGAGTGGCAACAATCACTGCAGCATCTGTACAGGATCCAACAAAGGTAGCAAGATGCACAGTAACAGTACCAACCTTAGTAACAGGAGTAAGTGTAAATAAAAGCTCCTTAACATTAAAAATGGGAACAACAAGTACAATATCACCAGTATTTGCACCAACAAATGCTACAATAAGAACAGTAACTTGGAGCAGCAGTGATGAAACTATAGTAAAGGTAAGTTCAGCAGGTGTATTAACACCAGTGGCACCAGGAACAGCAACAGTTACAGTAACATCAACGGATGGTGGCTATACAGGAACATGTAAGGTGACAGTAATATATGGAGTTTCAAGTATTACATTAGATAAAACATCCACATATTTAAAATTTGGAGATCCAGACTTAACATTAAAAGCAACGGTAAATCCTTCAAATGCCACAGATCCAAGTCTAATATGGAGCAGCAGTAATACAAATGTTGCAACAGTAGATAACAATGGTACAGTGCACTCAGTAGCGCCTGGAGTGGCAACAATTACAGCTACATCTGTACAGGATCCAACAAAGGTAGCAAAGTGCACAGTAACAGTACCAATCTTAGTAACAGGAGTAAGTGTAAATAAAAATTCATTAACATTAAACATGGGAACAACAAGCATATTGACACCGGTAATAGCGCCAACAAATGCAACAATAAAAACAGTAACCTGGAGCAGCAGCAATGAAACTATAGTAAAGGTAAGTTCATCAGGTGTATTAACACCAGTAGCACCAGGAACAGCAACAATAACAGTAACTACAACAGATGGCGGCTATAAAGGAACATGTGCTGTAACAGTAGTATATGGGCTTACAAGTATTACCTTAGATAAAACCTCTGCAACTTTAAAATTGGGGGGAGCAAATTTAGTTTTAAATCCTACAATAAATCCATCATATGCTACTAACAAAGCATTAAACTGGGTTAGCAGTAATACAAATGTAGTCACAGTAGATCAAAATGGAACAGTTCATGCTGTTGGCATTGGAACTGCAGTAATTACAGTTAATTCTGTACAGGATCCAACAAAGTACACAAGATGCTCAATAGTAGTTACAAGTTAATATTATAGGTAAAAGATGGCCTAATGGGTCATCTTTTATTTTTTCAACATTAGTTTTAAGTTTTGGGGAAAGATATATTTAGTAAAAATTTATCTACATAGGCCATATACTTTAATTAAATAGAAAAATTTCTTATAAAACGAAAGGGGCAATATAAATGAAAATAGCAGTAATAGGTTGTACCCATGCTGGTACTGCAGCAATATTAAATGCAGCAAAACTCTATCCTGATGCTGAAATAACCGTATTTGAAAGAAATGATACTATTTCCTTTTTATCCTGTGGTATAGCGCTCTATGTAGGAGGAGTGGTAAAAGACCCACAGGGACTATTTTATTGTTCACCAGAGAAGCTAGCGGAGTTAGGGGTAAAAACTAAAATGTCTCATGATGTGCTGGAAGCAGACTTGACGCAAAAAAAGCTAAGAGTAAAGGATATGAAAACTAATGAGGAGTATGAAGAGAATTTTGATAAATTAATTATTACAACAGGTTCTTGGCCAATTACCCCTAAAATAGAAGGTATTGAACTAGAAAACATACTTTTATCAAAAAACTATTATCACTCCAATACAATCATTGATAAGTCTAAGCAGGCTAAAAAAATGGTTGTAGTTGGTGCTGGATACATAGGAGTTGAATTAGTTGAGGCCTTTGAAACAAATGGTAAAGAAGTAACTCTAATTGAGGGTGCTGACAGAATAATGAGCAAATATTTGGACAAAGAATTTACTGATATAGCTGAAAAGGAATTTGCTGATCATAACGTAAAGCTTGCCCTTGGAGAGACTGTAGTCAGATTTGAAGGTAAGGATGGAAAAGTTTCTAAGGTTATTACCTCAAAGGGAGAGTATGATGCTGACGTGGTTATACTTTGTATAGGATTCAGACCAAATACTGATTTGTTTAAGGGGCAGGTAGATATGCTGCAAAATGGTGCGATAATTGTAAATGAATATATGGAGACTAGCAAAAAGGATGTTTTTGCTGCAGGAGACAGCTGTGCAGTTGTCTACAATCCAACAGGTAAACACCAATACATTCCTCTAGCTACAAATGCAGTTAGAATGGGAACCTTGGCAGCAAGAAATCTAGTAAAACCTACAATAAAGCATTTGGGAACACAAGGCACATCTGGTATAAAGATTTATGAATACAATATTGCTTCTACAGGACTTACAGAAATTTCTGCTAAGGATGAAGGCATTGATGCTCATTCAGTTACTATTGTAGATAGTTATAGGCCTGAATTTATGCCAACACATGAGGAAGTGAAACTTAAGGTAGTGTATGAAAAACAAACCAGAAGAATACTTGGTGCGCAGATCATATCAAAGACAGATTTGACCCAATCAATTAATACTCTATCGGTATGTATTCAAAACAGAATGACTATCGATCAGCTGGGTTTTGTAGACTTTTTCTTTCAGCCTCATTTTAACAAACCATGGAATTTCTTAAACTTGGCTGGGTTAAGTGCTGAATAGCAGCTATTTTTAAATGTATATAAAATAGAGCCCAGCAGTATGTAATTAGTCTGAATAGAAAATGTCACAGCTGCTGAAGGCTCTTATCCATTGAATTATTCGTTCTGAATTGTCTGCGAGATACTTTCAGCACCTGCAAGTGCATTTTTTAGTTGTAAATCTGGAGCAGCAGCTGCAGGATACCAATTTTTTTGTATCAAAATATCAGATAGTTTATGATGTTCACCTATTGATGCAGCTAAATGAGCGTCTAACATTTGCCTCAATTGAGGGTTTACTGATTCAAGGGTAGCTTTAGATAATGTGCTCACTCCAAATTTTGAGTCCTTAAGTATATCAAATGCTATATCCTTATCAGAAATAAGTATAGGATCACTGCCGAACATAGATTCTAATATTGACATTTTATTACCTCCTTTATGGCTAAAATAATAAATAGTATTTCTTGGAGAGTGCTCTATTCAATACCTTGGGATTTAGCAAATTGAATCATTTCGTCAATTTGTTGTGATTTGTTTCTTATACGATTTTCCATGAACTCTTTTAGTTCATTATCTTGAACCATAGGGAGACTAGCCTTTAGTTTTTTTACAACTGATATTTCGCAGTCCATTAATTCATGAAGTTCAAGTGCTTCGTGTGGAGCTAGTTTTGATGCCATGATTTGTTCCCTCCTCCTATTATAAAATTTATGTTTATATAACTATTGTGTGGAGTTAAGGGCAATTTACCCTAGTAAATATACCAACATATATTATTAACTTCTAATGAAGGTATTTTTAAAACTTTGTAGAAGTAATATGTAGAGCATTTTAATAAAAGAGGTGGACATAATGAATAAAGAAGAGTATGTTTCAGGAGAAAGGTTTCATTCTGAAATAAAAAAGATTTATAATGGAGAAATAAAGTGGGCAGTTAATAAAAATTCTAGTAAAATGGCAAAGGTAGTTTATGATCCTGCACATTTAAATAAAAAATATGAGGGAGAAAAGAGAGGTAAGGGCAAAGATTTTGCAACATGGGTATTCTCTGAAGAAAAAGGCACTGAAGAGAGTATATTTTCTACTAATCTTGAACTTATGATTGATACGACAATGGAACCTAATGCCTCTATAGGGTTACACTTTCATGATACAAATGAGGAGATATATTACATCTTAGAGGGCAGTATAAGAATGACAACTATCACAAAAGAAGAACAAGAACATACGGAAGAATTATTCAAGGGAGACGCTCATATGGTTAAGCTCAACCAAGGGCACTACGGTACTGCAGGGGAAAATGGTGTAAGATTTATTACAGTAGCTGTTAAAAAATAATTTTACAAGGAGTTAATATGAAAACTATTTTAGTTGGAATCGGAGTATATGGTTATGGATGGCAGGAAAAAAATTTAAATGAGTATAAGGATATAGATCTAGTTAATGTTGATAAATGCTAAAGCGCTTTCAAAAAATAATACTGTCAGTGAAATAAGTGATTTTAGAGATTTATGAGAGAAGGATAGTGTTTAAGATTTCTTAGATTATCTGAAAAACTTTAATTTTTCAGATATATCAGGTGAAGAATATTTAAAGACTCACAAGATGGTGGAATATGCTATTCAATCAATTCAGGAAGGAAAAATGTTAGAAGTTCAGTAACTGTTGTTACATGTAAATAGTTGCTAAGATTAGCTATAAAGGCCTATAATATATGTGAGAAAAAGATGCATTTAAATTGGAGGAATTAATATGGATTTAAACAGCAGAATTGATGCATTAAAGGAGGAACTCATAAGTTCTACACAGGAAGTGCTTAGGATTAAGAGTGTTGAAGGAGAACCAAAGGAAGGTATGCCCTTTGGAGAGGGACCAGCAGCTGCTTTAAAGTGCGCTCTTGATATAGCAAAAAGGCTTGGATTCCAAACTAAGAATTTAGACAATTATGTTGGATATGCTGAATACGGAGATGGTGAGGAGTATGTAGCTGTACTTGGTCATATGGATGTAGTACCAGAAGGAGACGGATGGAAATATCCACCTTATGGTGCTGAAATACATGATGGAAAAATATATGCAAGAGGCACTCTGGATGACAAGGGCCCTATAATGGCAGCATTATTCGGATTAAAAGCAATAATGGATGAAAACCCGCCAATTTCGCAAAAGATAAGAATTATATTTGGTACTAATGAAGAATCAGGAAGTAAAGAATTAAAATATTATTTAGATAGAGAAAAACCTCCTATAGCTGGTTTTACCCCAGACGCTATGTACCCTATTATAAATGGAGAAAAGGGAATTACTATTTTTAATTTAGTTAAGACCTTTGAAACTCAGCAGCAGGGAAGTATAATTATTAATTACATTAAGGGTGGTCATAGAGCAAATATGGTACCTGACTACTGTGAGGCAGGAATAAAATCTGAGCTTAATAGCAGTGTTATTTTTGCGGCTGAAGAGTTTGCTGAAAGAACTGGTTACGATATAAAGGCAGAAGAAATTGGAGATACTGTATTAATAAAATCTATTGGCATGTCTGCACATGGTAGTACGCCTGAAAAGGGGAAAAATGCAATAATGCAATTATTTGCTTTTTTGGGAGAACTAAATCTAGAAAGTTCAGATATGACTGATTTCATTAATTTCTTCAACAGATATGTAGGAATGGAGACTGATGGAGAATCTTTTGGTGTTGATTTGGAAGATGAAGTGTCTGGAAAGTTATCCTTTAATTTAGGGGTAGTAGATATAACTGAAGATAAGGGGATAATTACCTTAAACCTTAGATATCCTGTGACTAGAACCTATGATGAAATGATTGATGCAGTGATTACTAGATTGGAAGGCACTGGCATTGAGGTGGAAAATATGACTCATCAGGGTCCATTATATTTTTCACCAGATCACCCTCTAATTAAAACACTCCAAAAGGTTTATACTGAGCAAACTGGAGCCCAGGCAGAGCTGATTTCTATAGGTGGTGGAACCTATGCAAAGGAAATGCCTAATATAGTTGCTTTCGGTCCTATTTTCCCAGGTAAACCAGATCTTGATCACCAACCTAATGAAAATATTGAAGTGGAAGATTTGATTTTAAATGCAAAGATATATGCTCATGCTATTTATGAATTAGCAAAATAAAAAATAATTTACACATTTAATGGGGATTAGTCATAGTACCCATTTTTTATTAGATATAAATATTAATGAGATACCATGTAACCTATATAGATAAAGCTACATATATAAATCATAAGGGTAAAAGTTTATAGGGGAGATGGTATTATTAAAAAATTCACTTGCATTATTATTAGCGTAATACTAATGATTTACATCGGAGTATCAATATGTTTAATCAACGATAAGCCAGATATTTCAGGTGTAAAAGAGGGAAAAGTGGCAGCTGAATTTACTCAACCAGCAATAGTAAGAGTGGCAAACATAGTTACCTTATCTTGGTACATTCGTGATAATTGCTCAGAGGATAATAGTATATTGGGTAAATACGACTATTCATCCGATGTAGTAGTAAAAGGTACTGGTTTTATTATCAATCCCAATGGTTATTTAGTTACTAATGCACACGCTGTTCAATACTCTAAGATGAATGATGATGATATAGTAAACTGTAAGGATATCATATCTGATAATGATAGAACGCAGGTTAAAAATAGCATTATCGAAAAATTTGCTAAAGATATAGACGAGGATTCAGAGTGCGTTATTGATGACTTAAATGATAAAGGAGCTAAGCTTTATATTAAAGTTATAAAGAAGGAAATTAAGGTTATTCTTCAAAGTGGAGACGCATACTGCGGTGAAATAAAAAGTTACGGAAATCCAATAGCATTAGGAAAAGATGTTGCAGTATTAAAAATTGAAAAGAAAAATCTTCCAACTATAAAATTAGGTGATTCGGATAAAGTTCAGCTGCAAGATGATGTGCTGCTTTGGGGATATCCTGCAGCATCAGATTGTTTATTCCTGTCAGAAAAATCAAAGTTTTTGCCAACAATTATACCGGGAGCAATTTCCTCAGTAGATAAAAAGTCTGAACAGTGTGTTGCAGTTTATACTGTAGCGGCCGCTGTTGCCCAGGGAGGCAGTGAAGGACCTGTAATCGGAGAGGATTCTAAGGTGATTGGATTAATTATCTCTGGAGAAAATGCCGGATATAATAGAGATATATATGGACAAAATTTTGTAATACCTGCAAATACTGTGAAAGAATTTGTTGATCAGTCTGGTGGGAAAAATGAACAAGGATTAGTGGATAAATTATATAAAGAAGGCCTCATTTTATATTGGTCAGGTTACTATAAAGACGCTTTAGTGAAATTTGAAAGAGTACAAAGACTGTTACCAGATCATCCTCAAGTTAAAAAGTATATAGCACAATGTGAGCAAAACAGCTGTAAAAGTAAGATTTTGTGGTGTGAATACAAAACTATATTTATTATTACTGATGTTGCTGCTGCAATAGTTATTATAGTTCTTGTAGCAATAGTACTAAAATGTAATAAAAGAAAATGCAAAAGGGAGTGTAAATAATAAAAAAAAGACTGAATTTTAAATATTTTCGGGTTGGAATTAATTTAAACAATTGAAAAGTATAGGAGCATGATATAAAATATTACTAGGTAATAACCACCTTAACGAAAGAAGGGGTAAGGTAAGTAGTCATCGGATAAAATATAGAGTATGGAAGTGATCAATATGAATAAAGTTCTTATAATTGACGATTGTAGGTTTCAAGGGATAATATTAAAAGATATGCTTGAAAAGTTAGGATATGAGACAAATGTTATCGGAGAAATTTATGGACTAGAAAATATAGAAAAACAACCACCTGACATTGTTTTTGTTAACTATATTATGAAAGATGTCACAGGGGATGTATTAATAGAGAAAATAAAAGAAAAGTGTCCCAATATTAAATGTGTCTTATGTTCAAGTAATATTATCTTTTATGCAGATTATAAGGACAGAAAGGTTGATGCAGTTATCCATACTCCAGTTGACAAGGATAAGCTGATAAGAGTTTTGAAAAAAATTAATCTTGATGAAAGTGAGAATAGTAATTTTCAAAAAAAGCTTGATAAAAAGGAAGCTTCAAGCGTACCGAAGTTTAAATTTTGTCCTTACTGCGGAAGTAAGCTCAATGATAACAGCAATGGTAAATGTCCAAAATGTGTAAGTGAATTAAAATCTTAATTTAATTATTATAAAAGAAAGGGGCTGTCGCACTAAAAATTAGTGCGGCAGCTTTTTTGCCTAAAAAAATAAATCTCCCACTCGGAAGAGTGAAAGATTTATAGTAAAATTAATATATGGCAAAATACATTAATTTACACAAAAATTATACTTCAAAT